>JAYUFP010000708.1:0-4103 GCA_043738665.1 Isosphaeraceae bacterium | reverse complement strand
GCCCGCGTCAAAATGACCCCGGCCATGTTTCATGGGGAGTGGAACTACACCATCCGGCCCAAGAAATAATTGCTCAAGTTATTTTTTCGCGGTTCCTTTGCTGAAGCGTCTCGCCGGGGATGTACTCCATCACCAGATACGGCAGCGGCTGCTCCTCGACCGCGTAGATCTGGACCACGTTCTCGTGCCGCACCTTCGCCGACGACCGGGCCTCGCGCAAGAATCGCTTGCGGGCGGGGGAGGTCGAGGCGATCTGCGCGCTCAGCACCTTGACCGCGACCACGCGCTGCAGCTTGTCGTCGAAGGCGCGAAACACGACGCCGAAGCCGCCCTTGCCGAGGACTTCCAGAACCTCGTAGTGGCCGATCCGGCCGAGGGAATCGGGACGCGTGGGCGGGGTGAGGAACTGCAGCTCTTCTCGCTCCTCGTCGGAGTGTACCGACGGAGGGCCGCCCCCAGTGTAGGACGAGTCAAACTCCGTCGTCGCCGCGTCGTCCGAGCGGGGCGATGCGGCCACGGGCACGCCGAGGAAGCTGCCGGCCGAATCATGGGAACGGAGCAGCACCTCGATCCGATCTCGCAGCGCGGCATCGCCCCCGCAGGCGCGGTCCAGGCAAGCACCCCGGGCGGCCGCATCCGGCCGCATGGCGGCTTCGAGGAAGATCTCCTTGACGCGATTCGGGTCGGTGGGCATGGTCGCTCCGGGTTAGTGCTCAACCATCAATGCGAGAACCCGCGCCGGTTGTCTCACAGAATCCGGAAAAATCGTTGCTCAGCCCGATTCGGCGTCGGAGATGGTGTCGCGGAGCCAGGCCCGGGCGTATGTCCAGTGGCGGTAGGCGGTGGCCCGGGATAGGCCGAGAGCGGCCGCTGCATCTTCGATCGACAGCCCGGCGAAGTGACGGAGTTCGACCACCCGGGCGGCGACCGGATCCTCGGCAGCAAACCGGATGAGGGCCGCATCCAGGGCGAGCAGTTGTTCGCCTGCAACTTCGCGCCCGTCCGCGACATCGGGTAGGTCGACCCGGTCATGGCGTCCGCCGTGTTTTACGCTTCGTTTCCGGCGAGCGGCATCGACCAAGATTCGGCGCATGGCTTCCGCGGCAGCCGCGAAGAAGTGCCCGCGGTTCTCCCAACGGACCTCGTCGGCGGGATCGACGAGCCTCAGGTACGCCTCGTGGACCAGGGCCGTCGGCTGAAGCGTCTGGTCGGGAGACTCGGCGGCCATGCGCGCAGCGGCGAGCTTCCGCAATTCGTCGTAAACGAGCGGCAGGATCTGAGCCGCGGCTCGCTGGTCACCGGTCGCGGCGGCATCAAGGAGTCGGGTGATCTCGGGCATTGTGGAGCCAGTCTACCGGCTCCGACGAGCCCAGTCGCCCTACCAGCGGATGATGACGGCCCCGGAACTCGACGAGGAATTCCATCGGCCGAGTTGCTCCATGCGTCCGGACTCGAACATCCCCACGGTTCTCGAGGAGCGCCGAGCTACGACGCGACTTTGCGTCTGGCCTTGGGATGGGCCGCGCGCCAGGCATCGGGCAAGAGGTCACCCAGCCGATCGACGGGACGGGACGGTAGCCGTTCCAGGACATCCTCAAGGTAGGCGAACGGATCGACCTGGTGACGCTTGCAACTTCCCACGAGGCTGTACAAGGTCGCTGCCGTTCGGCCGCCGCGATCACTCCCAACGAATAAATAGTTCTTGCGTCCAATAGCTTGAGCCCGCACACTCCGTTCCGAGACGTTGTTGTCGATGCTCAGCTCGCCATCGCGGGTGTAAGTTTGAAGATCGTCCCACTGATTTCGTGCATAAGCCATCGCCCGACCGACGGGGCTCTTGGGGAGAACGTTTCGGCTCCGCTCGTCCAGCCACTCGCCGAACGCTTTCAAAAGTGGGACCGCATCCCGTTGTCGGATCGCACGGCGTTCTTCGGCCGAGAGATCGACACACGCCCTCTCGATCTCGTAGAGCTGCCCAATTCGCGCGAGGGCCTGGTGGGCCGGTAGCGGGGCCGTGTGCCGGGCGTCGTGGAACTTGCGACGGACGTGAGCCCAGCAGGCCACGCGAATCACGTCCGCCCCGGCGCAGAGTCGATCGTATCCGGCGAAGGCATCGGCCTGGAGATAACCCGAAAAGCCTTCGAGAAACCGCTCGGGACCGTCGCGGGTGTGACGCGGCGTGAAGTCGTACACGCAGTAGGGATTCCCGGCGTCGCCGAGATAGACCCAGAACCGCCCGGTTCGAGTCCTGGAAAGCGTCGGGTCCCAGACCGGCACCGTGGTGTCATCGGTCCAGATGATCCGCGAGCCCCGGACTCGCCTGATCATCAGGTTGTAGAGGGGCGCGAACAAATCGGCGGATTGAGCCAGCCAACCGCAGAGTGTGCTCCGCGAGATCGTCACGCCGTAATACGCCAAGATCTGCTCCTGGCGGTAGAGCGGCAGATGATAGGCAAACTTGTTGGTGATGACATGAGCGAGTAGGCCCGGGCCGGCCAACCCCTTGTCGATCGGCTGAGGTGGTTTGGACGGGATCGCGATATGCTCCTGGCACGATCGACACGCGTACTTGCGACGAATGAATTGACGGACGAAAAGCGACGCCGGAACGTAGTCCAACTGCTCGCTGATCTCATCGTCGAAGTGGGCGCGAAGCCCGCCACAACCCGGACAGGCCCGCTCCTGCTCGGAGAGTTCGATGACGACCGGCACGCGAGGCAGGTGCTCGGGGAGGGTCTGCCGACCGCGACGCTTCCAGGTCCGCTTCGGTTTCGCAGGGCTCTCGGGCTCGGCGGCGGCGTCTTGCGGCGAGGTCGACTCGTCGCCCTCGTCGGTGAAGAGCCGTAACTGGTTCGGATCGAGGCGTTCGCTCCGAGGGCCGTATTTCTGGCGCAGCAGCACGTCCATCGCGTGTTCGAGTTGCTCGATCCGCCGCTGAGCCTTGTCGAGGGAGTTCGCCTGCTGGCGGATCAACTCGTGACAGAGGGCCACGTCGTTGGGAAGGTCGACCTCGGCGTCATTCATGGTAGTATTGTAGGCGCAAGCACGTGTCCGACTAGGGGGCCAACCCCGAAAAGTCCGCAATTGATGCAGGATCGCGGACGTAGCGTGGTCGTCGCTTGACGCTCTGGAGATCGACGCCATCGAGCAGCATGATCAGGTCGGTCGCGTTGACCGTCACGCTGGCCGCGTCGGCGTCGCTCGGAGCAGGGAAACGGAACGTGCCCTTCTCCAAACGTTTGTAGACGATGAGAAATCCGTCGGAATCCCAGAGGAGCAGTTTGACGCGATCACCACGACGATTCCGAAAAACGAAGAGATGCCCGCTCAGGGGATCCTCCCGGAGCACGCTCTGGACGAGGTGCGAGAGACCATCGAATCCCTTGCGCATATCCACCGGTTCGCGTGCCAGGAGGATCCGGACTGAAGGAGGCAAGTTCAGCATCGGCAGGCCTCCAGCACCGAGAGGACCGCGTGAAGGGCGACGGGGTCGAAGCCGCGCGCGACCCGGACTGTCGGCCCGCCTGGCAGCACGATCTCGATCGGCGTCGTTGCCGCAATTGTGTCGGCACCGTCCTGCACAACACGCACCGGCAAGAACGCCGAGGGGGCGGGCAGGTCGTTCGTCGAGTTCGTGGGCGCGACGGTCCGTGCCGATGGGACCTCCCGATCGCGACGGGCCAGCGCTTGGCGCCACCAGTGGAAGTTCCCGGGCTTCAGGCCCTCCCGTTCGCAGAACGCGCGGACGGATAATCTAGAGCGAGCCTGGTCGGTGATCGTACGCCGCCAGAACTGTTCCTTGACGGGGTCTCTTCGTTTCCCGGTTCGCGTCTTCATGGGCATCTCCCGGAAGTCAGACTCTGCCTTCGGGAAATGCTACCAGGCCCTGCAAGATGGGGTTCGCTACACGGTTACACCCATGCGACAAATCAATGCCCGACGGCGGCGAGAAAAGCGTTTGGACCGGGAACTGCGTGCCGAAGTCGGGAAAAAACTGGGAATTTCCGGCGGAATTGTCGGACGAACCACTCATGGAATTCATCCCGGCCATGTGACCCATTCCCGAGCTGAAGTCGGAGAAGACCCGCGCGCTGATGCGAATC
>JAYUFP010000707.1:0-12243 GCA_043738665.1 Isosphaeraceae bacterium | reverse complement strand
AACGGTCTACTCACTCATAATTACCTCTCAGAGAAGTAATCGTCGGGTCCGCTACTGCGGACCATCTGCCCGGAACATGGTCCGCAATAGCGGACCCTACAAGACTTGATGGCCCGCCAATCATGCTCACCAAATTCTCCGCCGCAATCACTTCCGGGTTGTTGATCTTAGTGGGATCCTCGACGACATCCGCCGCCGACTCCAAGGCCGCCAAGATCACCTACACCGATCAAGTCTTGCCGATCTTCCGCCAGCGCTGTAATTCGTGCCACAACGCCGACAAGCAGAAGGGCGGGCTCTCGCTCGAAACATTCTCGACGGCCATGCAAGGCGGAGGTTCGGGAAAGGTCGTCGAACCGGGCGACCCCGACGGATCGACGCTGCTGTCGTTGGTCTCGCACAAGGAAGAGCCCAAGATGCCGCCGAACTCCCCCAAGATCCCCGACGCCGAGATCGCGACGATCCGGCTCTGGATCGTAGGGGGTGCTTTGGAGACCTCGGGCAGCGTCGCGGCGATCAAGGCAAAGCCCAAGTTCGAGTTCAAGCTAGACCCTTCCTCAATGGGTAAGCCCGTCGGCCCCCCGGCTGTCCCCGATAAGTTGCTGACCGAGCCCGCGGTCGTCTCCAAGCGGCCCACGGCGGTCGTCGCAATGGCGCACAGTCCGTGGGCCCCGCTGGTCGCGATCGGCGGGTTCAAGCAGGTGTTGATCTACGACACGACGAACAACCACCTGTCCGCGGTCTTGCCGTTCCCCGAAGGCTCAATCCATGTCCTCAAATTCAGCCGAAGTGGGGCATTGCTCCTGGCCGGAGGGGGTCGCGGCGGACAATCCGGCGTGGCGGTGGTTTTCGACGTGAAGACGGGCAAGCGAGTCTTCG
Source organism: Isosphaeraceae bacterium (assembly GCA_043738665.1). GTDB lineage: Bacteria > Planctomycetota > Planctomycetia > Isosphaerales > Isosphaeraceae > JAYUFP01. The sequence goes on along the minus strand of JAYUFP010000707.1, from coordinate 11,364 downwards.
AGATCGGCAAGGAAAAGGAATTCGACGTCGTCCTCGCCGCCGACATCAGCCCCGACCACGGCCAGGTTGCGCTCGGCGGCCCCGGCAAGATCGTCCGCGTTTACAATACGGCCGACGGCCAGCTTCAGTTCGAGATGAAGAAGCACACGGAGTGGATCACCGCGCTTGAATTCAGCCCCGACGGCGTCCTCCTCGCGACGGGTGACCGCAACAACGGCCTGATCGTCTGGGAAGCCCAGACCGGTCGTGAATTCTTCGACCTCCGCGGTCACAACGCGTCGATCACCGACATCTCCTGGCGGCTCGATTCCAATGTCGTCGCCTCTTCAAGCGAGGACGGAACGATCAAGCTCTGGGAGATGGAGAATGGCAACCCGATCAAGTCCTGGGGAGCCCACGGCGGAGGCGTCGCGTCGGTTCGGTTCGCGAAGGACGGTCGATTGGTGACCACCGGCCGCGACCGCGTCGCCCGACTGTGGGACCAGAACGGCGGAAAACAGCGCGATTTCGAGGCGTTTGGCGAACTCGCCCTCGAAGCCGTCTTCACTCACGATGATTCGCGGGTCATTGCCGGAGATTGGTCGGGCGAAGTCCGCGTTTTCGAACTCAAAGACGGCAAACGGCTCGCGAATCTTTCCGCGAATCCCGCCCCGATCGCTTCGCGCCTGGAAGTTGCTAAAAGAGCCGTGGTCGACTCCGCCGTCGCTGCGGACGCCGCCGTGAAATCCCTTGCGCCGCTTCAGGTCGCCGCCGCCGACAAGGCCGCGGCAAGGGCGAAGGTCGCTGAGATTCACGCCGCCGCCGCCAATACGTCGGGGAAGGTGAAAGCATCGGCTGATAACATTGAGAAATCTTTTCTTGCGATGGCGGCTGAAGAAACCGCATCCCTCGCCGCGTTGAAGGCCGCGCGGGACGGAGCTGCGAAAGCACTGGCCGACCGCCTTTCGTCCGAAAAGGCGGTCCCCGAGAAGACAAACGCCGAGAAAGCAGCAGCCGACGCCCTCGCCGCCAGTAAAGCCGCTGTGGACGCCTCGTTCGTAAGGAAATCCGAGCAGGACAAGGCGTTCGCCGCCGCTGCGCTCGCACTCAAGGCGGCTGTGAGCAAACAGTCCGCCGATCAAGCGTCCGCCGAGCTCGCGAAGCAGTCGTTGATCGCTACGGAGACGATTTCGGCGGTCGGCCTCTCCGGTTCAAAGCAAGCCGCGGCGCAAGCGACCTGGGAGATCGCCGTGGTTGAGAAGGCCAACGCCCCGAAAATTCTCGAAACCGCGACGCTTCAGGTCAAAACCTCCGAAGACGCCGTGAAGACGCTCCAGGCAAAAACGGCATCCCTTGCGGCAGAGAAGGCAAATGTCGCGAAAGCCTTGGCTGACGCCCGCGCGGCTCAGAAAGTCGCCGAGACGGTCGCCGCGGCGAAGAAGGCCGAGCTCGACCAAGCTCAGGCACAGTTGGCCGCCGCGGACAAAGCGCTTGCCGACCGCAAGCCGGCCGCGGACGCCGCAGTCGCGTCCGCAACCGCCGCCAAGATCGAGGCGGAAGCCCTGGCCGTCGAAAAACAACGGTTTGAGGCGAGCAAGGGGGCCGTCGCCGCGACGGGTGCCAAGGGCGCCTGAAGTCTCGAAGCATTCCCTACATATCAACGATCGACGAGAGGACCGGGTTTCTTTCGAATCGGATGATCCACCCCGTCCTCGCCGTTCGCCTTGGAATGGCGATCCGGATCAAGAACTCCTCTTCCTCTTCCATCTTGAACGATTTGGCCGACTTCGAGTAGACTTCCGTGCCGCTTCCCATTCCGTGAACGGGACTTCGGTCCGGACGGTTGAGGAGTGACGTCCTTCCCCAAAAAGATCGAAGATTTCGCCGAATTTCTTGGCGAAATCGCGTCGCGGGCGGCATCGCCGACTCGCACGGGCTTCGTTCGGGCTTGCCTCCCCATCCCCCTGGCAAGACGTGCGTGGACCGTTCTTTCCTGGAGTGTCCAACCCCAGCGATGGAAGACTCCTCGTCCGCGGAGAGTTCGTCCTCAGGACATGGTCGAGCGGGTCATTTGGGCCGGTCGGATTACCTCCATGAGGTCATTCGTCACGCCTCGCACCTGCTTCCCGCTCAAGGGCCGATCACGGTCTTCATCCACCACAACACCCTTCACGCCTTCGAGTCGCTTCCGTTCAGCGAGGCCGTGAAGAAGGGCGCGCAGGTCTTCGGCTGTCAGCCTTACCTGACCGAGGATCGCTATCGCGAAGCACTGTCTCGAGGCCGAATCCGGTTCGAGACGCTTCAAGTCGTGCTTCAGCGCGACCTCGGGTCCAAGGCGTTCGAGCCGATCCCTTGCTTCGGAACCCGTCAGGAACTCCGGCTCGCCATGCTGGAATATCCCCTGCGGATCGGGCCGACCGAGGAACTGATCTGGTACGTGGCCGAGACCAACGGCCTTCGAAAAGTGCGGTCAGAGGCATCCTCGGCGACCCGGTCGCGTTTAGTGGCCGAGACACGTCGATGGGTTCTGCGCGACCTCCGGAGCGGTCACGACCCCACGCTAAACGGCGCGGTCCGCCGCACCAAGGCCGCGCGACCCGTTTCGGACAGCCTCTCGGAACTGCTCGACCGCTCCGGCGAATCGACGATCGAAGACTGGTCCGACGACGATTGGGAAGGTTTCGCGCTCCAGGCCCTCTGGCGGGTATGCTGCGAAGGCGTGCGGAATTTGCCACCTTACACGTCGCCTCCGGAACTCCCGCTCAGGCATCGCGACCTCTTGCTGGAGGCGGCTGGGGAGGACTCGGACGCACCCGTCCACGACCTCTTGATCAAGTACTGCGCGGCGTTCCTCGACCAGGGTCTGGCACATTGGCCGTTGCCCGGGCGGGAACTCGGATTTTACAAATCCTTCTGTTCGCTCTACCGACAGTCCGGTCCGCCACCCCAGCGCTGGATGCGAGGGCTTGCGGCGGAGCTCGGGCGTCTACAAGACGAAAACATCGGACCCGTCGTTTCGGTCGAAGAGTCGTTGGGAATTCTCGGGGTTTCTCAACTGGAATGGGGAGAGTACATCGCCTCAACGCTGCTGGCGCTTCGCGGTTGGGGTGGGATGATTCACCAGCTCGAAATGCGTGGCGACCGGGCGGCGATACCAGTTCCGGAGGGTAGCCTCGTTGAATTCCTGGCCGTCCGACTGATCCTGGATCGCTTTTCTCTTGCGCACGCGGCCCAGGAGGATCTGGGTTACACGGGGCCTCTCGCCGGGTTGCGCGACGCGGCGTGCGCGAAGATTGTCACCCCGTGGCCTCCGAGCGTCGAACAACGGGCGTTCGTGGTCTTTCAACTCGCGCAGCTTCGTGCGCTCTCGCCCGATTATTTTCACAAGCTCACCGGGGAAGAATGGGCACGGCTGGTCCAGGAAGTCGAGAGCTTCTCCTCGCTCGAACGGCGGCGGATCTTTCACCTTGCCTACGAGCAACGTTTCACGACCCAGACTCTCGACGCCATCAGTCTGCACGCGAAGAACGCCGGGAAGAGTCCGGCTTTACCACGTTTCCAACTGATCTGCTGCCTCGACGAGCGTGAAGAGTCGTTCCGGCGCCATCTTGAGGAGGTGGCCCCAAGTGTCGAGACGTTTGGCGCCGCGGGGTTTTATTCGGTCGCGATGTACTACCGGGGCGCGGCCGACGCGAACTTCGTTCCGCTCTGCCCGATCATGATCCGCCCCCAGCATTGGGTCGCCGAAGAGGTCCGCGACGCGTTCGGACAGAGCGACCGGCGCCGCAGGATGAGCAGGCGTGCGCTGGGGACCGCCTCGTACGGATTTCACGTCGGCAGTCGTTCGTTCGCCGTGGGGGCATTGTTAACGGGGTTAGTGGGTGTGCTGGCATCCGTGCCGCTCGTGGCGCGGATCTTGTTCCCCAGAGTGACCGCACGGTTCCGGCAACTTCTCGGGCGGATCGTGCAGACTCCGCCCGCAACGCAACTCCACCTGGAGCGAACCGAAGCGGAGCCCGGTCAAGAGGGCGGACATCTCGGATTCAGCGTTTCCGAAATGACCGACCTCGGTGAGCGGTTGCTCCGCGACATGGGCCTGACATCGGGTTTTTCGAGGCTGATCGTGTTCCTCGGGCACGGCTCCAACAGCCTTAACAATCCGCATAACTCGGCGTACAACTGCGGAGCCTGCGGCGGAGCGGCGGGCGGGCCCAATGCCCGCGCGATGGCGATGATCCTCAACGACAAGCGTGTCCGAGAAGGGCTCGACGCCCGCGGTCTTCATCTTTCGTCCGACACCGTGGTTGTCGGCGGTCACCACAACACATGTAACGATTCGGTGATCTTTTTCGACCTCGACCGCGTTCCGGGTTCTCATCAGGCGGACTTCGAGAGTGCGCGGCGGGAGATAGAGATCACATGTTCACGGAACGCGCATGAGCGTTGTCGACGCTTCATGTCGGCCCCGTTGACGTTGTCGTTCTCGGGAGCGAGACAGCACGTCGAAGAGCGAGCCGAGGATCTGGCGCAGACGCGCCCGGAACTCGGACACGCCACCAACGCGATCACGATCGTCGGCCGCCGCGAGTGGTCGCGCGGCCTGTTCCTCGACCGCCGCGCCTTCCTGACCTCGTACGACCCATCGCAGGACGACGAGAATGCGACGATCCTCACCCGGGTACTTCAGGCGGTATTCCCCGTCTGCGCGGGAATCAACCTCGAATACTACTTCTCCCACGTCGACAACTACGGCTTCGGCTGCGGCACTAAACTGCCGCACAACATCTCGGCATTGCTGGGCGTGATGGACGGCGCCGCCAGCGATTTGAGGACCGGACTTCCCTGGCAGATGGTCGAGATTCACGAGCCGGTGCGTTCGTTATTCGTGATCGAGACCACCCCCGATCTGATGAACGGCATCATGGACCGAAACGAGGGGATCGGCAGGCTCTGCCGCAACGGTTGGATCCAACTCGCGCTCGTCGACCCGAAAACTCGAGAAGTCTTCCTCTACCGCGATAAGGCATTTGAGCGCTATCGGCCGCAATCGGACGTCCTGCCGAAGGCCGCGTCATCGGTGGACTGGTATCGCGGCTGGCGCGACCACCTGGAGTTCGCGGAGATCGAAAGCTGACGCGGTCTATCGGGCCGGATAAGCGTCATGACGGATGACGGAAATTTTGAAATGATTCATCGTTTCAATTCGAATGTGTTCCGTCTTTTTCAGAACGAATCCATCATCCGCCATCCGCTCCTTCGCGCTCTGGAAGGCTCAAGGGGAAATCATGTCCGAATCGCCACCCTATCTTATTTTCCTGGGCGTGATCGTGATGATGTGCCCGGTGTTGATGACCGCGATCCTCGGCCTTCCCTCGCTGATGGACTTGAAGCTTCGAGAGGAGACCGCGACGCGACTGGTCTTCTTGACCACCGTGATCGGACTTCTTGCCTCGGTGACGATCCTGGCGTCGATGCTCTCTCTCGGCCTCATTCACGTCCCGATCCCGCTCGGCGAGTGGGTGATCATCCACGGGACTGGGAAGCACACCCTTTACCACTTTTCGATCAAGCTGGTGTTCGACCGGCTCTCGGTGCCGTTCGTGATCCTCTCGTTCGTCCTCTCGGGGACGATCGGGGCGTTCGCGAGTAAATATATGCACAGAGAACGCGGTTTCAATCGGTTCTTCACGCTTTACGCGATCTTCGTGCTCGGGATGGTGGTCACCTCACTGGCGGGGACGATCGAGACGCTGTTCGCGGGCTGGGAACTGGTCGGCCTATCCTCGGCCTTGCTCGTCGCCTTTTTTCAGGACCGGCCCGCACCGGCACGGAATGCTCTGTGGGTCTGGGTGATTTACCGTTTCTCCGACGCGGCGCTGATCCTCGCGGCGGTCGCCATGCACCACCTTCGCGGCGAAGGTGACTTTGACATGATGCTGGGGACCGGAGTCTGGCCCGAGGGATACTCGGCGACCGAGCCGCACCAGGCGCTGGTTGTGGGCCTCCTCCTCCTGTTCGCGGCCATGGGAAAATCAGCACTCGTACCGTTTTCGGGCTGGCTGCCTCGGGCGATGGAGGGGCCGACGCCCTCAAGTGCCGTCTTTTACGGCGCGCTTTCGGTCCATCTCGGGGCGTTCCTGCTCTTGAGAGTGAGCCCCCTGCTCGACCGTTCGCCGCTGTTGTCGGCGACGGTGATGCTTGTCGGCGTCGTCACGGCACTGTTCGCCTATCTCGCCGGCAGTGTACAGACAGACATTAAGTCCGCGCTCTGCTTCGCGTCTCTGTCGCAGGTGGGTATTATCGTCGCGGAAATTGGGTTTGGTTTCCGTTACGTCGCGTTGATCCACATCATCGGCCACGGCACTTTACGGACCCTCCAATTCGTGCGAGCCCCGACGTTGCTCCAGGACTACACGACCCTGGAGAACGCGATCGGCAAGCGGCTCCCCCGCGCCGGAGTGCCGATGGGCCGGCTGGGACTGAGTCGGCAGACGACCTGGCTCTACCGGTTCGCGATGGAGCGGGGGTATCTTGACGCGATCCTCAAGGAATTCGTGATCGGCCCGTTCGTTGGGGCGTTCAAATGGTGTGACGCCCTGGAGCGGCGCTGGACGGACTATCTCGCGGCGGGCGTCTCCCGCGAATCGGATCAAGTCAAGCCTCACCTCGGAACGATCGAAGAGCTTACATGAATCCGCTCACGCTCCCTTGGCTCGAATTCGCGATCCTCACGGCGTTGATCGGTTCGCCGGTCGTCAGCCGTTTCAAGAACCCGGAGCGGGCCTCGCGTTGCGGCCTCACGTTCACGGCGATCACGTTCGCCTGCGCGACCCTTGCGTGGCTGGCGTTCTACCTGAACGCGGACCCCGCGGAAATCCGCCGTCTGAGCTTTCAGCCAGGATGGTTTGGAAAGATTTATTTCGGGCTCGACGAGTTGAGCGCGCCTCTGGTCCCCGCCGTCGCGTTGATCCACCTCTTGACGGCTTTGGCGACGTCTCGAACTCACATGAGGCGGTTTTCAGGCTCGTGGTCGCTCGCGGCCGAGGCGATCAGCCTGGCGACCTTCAGCACCACCGGCTCATGGCTCCTTGTGGGATTGCTCGCGCTCTCGACGATTCCTCCCTACGTCGAGCTCGCGAACCGGAACAGGCCGCGACGGGTTTATGTCCTGCACATGGCCCTGTTCGTCGGCCTGCTGGTCATCGGCTACGCCGCCGTCAGCGCCTCGGCCACGGCGACGACTCCGGCTCGTTGGTGGGCGACCGTCCCCCTGCTCCTCGCCGTCCTGATCCGTTGCGGCACGGTGCCCGCCCATTGCTGGCTCACCGATTGGTTCGAGCACGCTTCTTACGGCATTTCCTTGCTCTTCGCCGCTCCACTCAGCGGAGTTTACGCGGCGGTCCGCCTGGTCCTGCCGATCGGGCCCGACTGGGTCTTGCAAAGCATCGGCTGGCTTTCAATGTTCACGGCCATCTATGCCGCGGGCATGGCCACGATTCAGCGCGAGGAGCGGCGATTCTTCGCCCACCTTTTCCTGAGCCATTCCTCCTTGGTACTGGTGGGGCTGGAACTCCACACCGAGCTCTCGTTGACCGGTTCGCTCGCGTTGTGGTTCTCCGTGATCCTCTCCCTGAGCGGATTCGGGTTGACGCTGCGGGCGCTCGAAGCGAGATTCGGCCGAAGGTCGCTCGCGGACTTCCATGGACTTTATGAGCACTCACCGTCGCTGGCCGTCTGCTTCATGCTCACAGGCCTGGCGAGCGTGGGTTTCCCCGGGACGCTCGGGTTCATTTCCACCGAACTCCTCGTCGATAGCTGCGTGGAGGCGAATCCGTTCATTGGTGTCGCCGTCGTGGCGACAACCGCGTTGAACGGCATCGCGGTCGTCCGCGCTTACTTCATGCTCTTCACCGGCGCGCGGCACGTCTCGACGGTAGCCCTCGGGGTCGGACTACGAGAGCGAATTGCCGTGCTTACCGTCTCCGCCTTGATCCTGGGGGGAGGCCTGTTTCCTCAGCCGGGCGTGATGACCAGGTATCGGGCGGCCGAAGCGATCTTGAAAGAACGACGTGAACGCTTCCCTCACGAACGGGAAAGTGTTGAAGAACACGCTTGGGTCGTTCCGGCAGCCCCCGTCGTTCGAGAGTAAACCGGGGCCGTCGCGGATCCGTGAAACGCGATGGATTAGGTACGGATCTTTGAACTGCGAATGCGTGCCATCGGATTGTAACAATTCGGCGGCAAGCCTTCGCACTCCAAAGGATTTCCCGCGTGAGAGTACCGCAGTTCACTTTGTCCCGAGATTCTCGAACCAGTACAATCCGCTCTTACCGGGGCAAACGAGGTCGATGTCTCCGTCGTTGTCGATGTCAATCGCGGTCATTTCCAGGCCGGTCCCGGCGGTGCCCGCTGGGAAGTCCTTGAGGGCGAGTCGCTTTCCCGGATCTTTCGGCGCGTCCTTCGCGGATTTGCCCTGGTAGATCACATGGCGGTCCCAGGCTTTCTTGGACTTGTCGAACTTGAAGTAGACGATGGCAGGTGCTTCGGTGTCGCCTTCCTCCTTTTCGTGGGCGTACACGCGCTTGCCGGTGATCAACTCATCGGACTTGCCGTCGCCGTCGAGGTCGGCCCAGAGTTGAGTGTGGACGGAGGTGAGGGTGTCGTCGATCAACATCGGCTTGCTGAAAGCGCGCGCGCCGTTCGGTCCTTTTTCCTGCTTGATCCAGTAGAAGCCTCGCGCGTGGCCGTTTCCGTACATCACGTCGGAGAGTCCGTCTCCATCGACGTCGCGGGCCAGGATCTGAATCCCCGTCGCCCCAAGGTTCCAGGCTGCATGCCAGGGCCAAGTCTCGGCACCGGGATTCGCCGGAGCTTCGAACCAGCCTTTGGGTGTGAGGAGGTCGACCCGGCCGTCCCCGTTCACGTCGCCGCTGCCGCATCCATGACCCGCCCCGGCGGTCCCGAAATCATACTTCTTGAATTTGGGGGCCGTCGCGCTTGCTTCGATTCCGTAGAAGACCACCGTGTTAACCGTGTTCGGGAAATATTCCGGGATGCCGTCGCCGGTCAGGTCGATCGCCACCGCAGCCTCGCTCGGCCCCGGGACGTCGAATTCGTGATAGGTCCAGGTCTTACCCGTCGAGCCGGGGTTCTCGACCCAGCCGACGTTTTTCCCGAAGTACGAACATGTGATGTAGTCGGTATTCCCGTCTTGATTCACGTCAAAAGGGATGCTCGAAAAACAATTGTAGTAGGTTCCCTGGCGGACGACGTCGCGAACCTTGTGCGGGGTCCAATTTGGTGCTTCGTACCACTGGTTACCAGAGAGGACGTCGAGCTTGCCGTCGTTATTGACGTCGAAGACGCCCGCCGCTTCGAACTCGCTCGTCGGATTGATCGTGTGCTTCTTCCACTTCGGTTCCATGGCGCTCGCGTTCGTCGCCAACATACCGAGGGCAAAGGCAAGCGCGAGCGAATTTCGGCCGCTCCGTGTCGCAATCATGGGAAGGACTCCGTGGTTGTCGCTCAGTCGTCGTTTTCGTCATCCTCTGCATCCTCGTGGACTTCCCACGAGACCGCGGCCGCGGCCTGTTCGACCGCGTGCCGCGAAGAATTAGGGTCTTCCGCGTCCAGCTCGAAATGAATCGCCTCAACGCTGAGCCCGTCCATCACCGCGTAGCCGCGAAGCCGGATCGCCGCGACCACGAGCCAAGATACGCCGGCCGACTCGCGTTCGAGAACGGCGTCGTGGCCTCCCTTGCCGAACGCGTCGATCCAGTCCGAGACCGAAATCGGGTTGCCGTCCCACGCGGGAAGGACGAGGATCTCGTGCATCGTGAGGAAAATCCACCAAGGGGTTCAACGTTAGACGCTCGGCAATGTCCAGGGGGCGCGATACCTTTCCCTCACGAGGTGCCGGTTGGCGTCGTTGTGGTTGGTGACACGCTCCGCCTTGCCGTCCCATTGAAGACGTTCGCCGGTCCAAAGCGCGATGTTGCCGAGGTGACCGATCGTGGTCAGGCGGTGGCCGTATTCAAAGTGGCAGGAGCACTGCTCGCGCGACTTGATTGCGTCGACCCACTCCCGGTGATGCCCCGGAGATCGGCGGAGGGTCGGCGACGGCGCTTCGATCAAGACGCCTTTTTCGGGGAAGATTTCGTACGAGTTATAGTCGGCGATGAGGGTCGCTTCGGTCCCCTGGAACATGATCCCCATCGTTTTGCCGTCGAACCCGTGCGAGCTCGCGTCGGATTGGCTCCAGACGAGGTCGAACTCGCGTTCGCCCTTCTTGTAGTGGTAGACGACGTCGAGAGTATCGGGTGTCTCGCCATTGTCTTTGAGGGCGTAACGCCCGCCCATCGCCACGACACTTTCGGGCGCGTCCACTTCCATCGCCCAGTGGATGGGGTCGACGATGTGGCAGCAGAAATCGCAGAGAATTCCGCCCGCGTAGTCCCAGAAATAGCGCCAGTTGAACGTGAAGCGGTTGGCGTTGAACGCCCGTTTCGGGGCAGGTCCGAGCCAGAAATCGTAGTCGCAGCCCAGGGGAGGCGGGCCGTCGGCCGGACTTCCCAGCCCTCGCCGATCCGCGCTGAGCCAGACCCGACATTTCGAGATCGTTCCGAGCTTCCCGGATCGGACGAACTCGACAACCCGTCGGTAGTTTTCACCGGCGTGGATGAGGTTCCCCATCTGGGTGACGCGCTTGGCTTTGGTCGCGGCCTCGACCATCGCACGCCCTTCGGCAATCCGGTATGAGAGCGGCTTTTCGCAGTAAACGTCCTTCCCGGCCTGGCATGCGAGGATCGTGGGGATCGCGTGCCAATGGTCGGGGGTGGCGACGACGACGGCGTCAATGTCCTTGCGGTCGAGGACTCTCCGGAAGTCGTCGAGGGCGACCGTCTTTTCTCCGGCGATCGATTTCGCTTTCAGCCGGTGCGGCTCGAAGACGTCGCAGACCGCGGCGACCTCGATGTCGGGGAACTTGTGGAAGATGTTGAGAAGCCCGGTTCCCATCCCGCCGACGCCGATGAATCCGAGCACGACCTTGTCGTTAGGTCCGACCCGTTTCCGGGTCTCCTCGTCAGCCGAAGCCATGCGCTGTTGCGTGATCAATCCCGTCGCGGCCGAGGCAGCGAGGAATTCGCGACGGGTCGGAGTCCTCATGGTCGATCCCCTTTGAGGTCGAGAGGTTGCGAGGGTGGCCGGTGGGTCTGCGGGCGGAGCTGACGTTTCTCGCAATTGTGTTCGTAACAGAGAATCCACTCGACCACAAGCGGCAAGGCTGACGCGGTCACCCGTCCGGACGGGGTAGGATGCGCCAACGGATTCCGGCACCGTGCGCTCCAGGCTTGGTGGAAGCCGAAAAAAGGTGTCAGGAACCGT
>JAYUFP010000706.1:0-4106 GCA_043738665.1 Isosphaeraceae bacterium | reverse complement strand
TGACCGATGCGAGAAAACCGGCGGGAAAACGCCGCATTCGCTCTTTCCGATCCGTCATCAGCCATTTCCTAGCCATTTCCTTTCGGGACGGACTCTTACTTCCGCACGCGCAACGGGCGACCGCGAGAGTGAGGCATCAGCGCTGACCGACTTGGGGATTCTCTCGATACGAGACGGCGATTCCCGGCGCGCATCTGAGTTCCTGGAACAAGCCTTGGCGATCACTCGCGAGGTTGGCGACCGATCCCGGGAATGCGACGTCCTAGCCCGGATATTTCATCCGCCTCTCGGGAGAGGTTGCATAAGCAATATTTGGTCTGTTTGACGCCGTTTTCACCGCGCGACGGCTGTTCGGCGCGCACCTCCCCCCTGACCCCCATGCCGAGGGCCTCAGTCGCGACGCGATTTCGGGCCGCTCAACCTGTCCCGGACGCCGGAACGGGATCACGACCCATCACTTGCTCGCACACCGACCGGAATAGCTCGTGGTACGGGTAGCTGCTCGCCAGGTGAAACACCACGCGACGCGCACTGACCACCACGCGCGCCGCCACTTTGAACAACTTCAACCGAATCGTACCCACCTGAGCCTGCGCCAGTTCCGTCCCCGCAAGCGCCGCGCGGCGCAAAGCCTGGACCAGCACGTAGGCCGCCGAACTCAACAGCAGCCGGAACTGGTTCGCCAGGAACCGGTGGCAACTCGTCCGGTCGGCGAACAGGTCCAACTGTTGCTCCTTGATCCGGTTCTCCATCTCGCCGCGTTTGCAGTACACGTCCTCATATAACTCTTGAGGGTCGCCCGGCACGTTGACCACGATGAACCGCGGGTTGGCCCCTTCGGCGGTGTGCCCGGCCTTCACGATCACCCGCCGGCTCCGGTCCCACGTCGACGCCTTGAGCATCATCCAAGATGTGAGTCCCGTGTTCCGTAGACGTCGATGCAAACCGAATTCGACGTAACGCATGACAAACCTGTCTTAATAACTGTTTTAGGGGCCATGGGTTGTTCTCCCGACCCCCGGACACGGTGTCCGGTGCCGCGTCAGTGGAAGTCGGCCGTATACTTTCACACAAGGGACCGCGGCAACGTCGCGGAATTCAATCTCGGTGGCAAAACCGACGGCGACCGAGTTCCGCATGCGGAACAGAGTCATCGGCGCGTCAGTTCCGCAGAAGGCGATCTTCCCGTTCAGTTCCTCGTCCAGCACCCCTGGGGACGATCCAGCCCGTGACCCGTTTGGCCTTGAAGCTCTCGCTCCCCGACGCGCTCAAACTGTCTTACCGATCAAGGCTTCGCGCGATCGCGCACAAAAACCAGCCCGAGAACGAAGCACTTAAAATCCCGTCAAGGAAAGATCTCAGTGGATCCCAGAGATTCAAATGGATTTCTCTGAGAGGGCCTTGTAGGCTGCCAACACATTGATCCTGTTGCCTTTCTCTCCCGAAGGCCGATCGTGCCAAGGATTGCACGAAGACTCCCTATTTTGTCTCAGCAGTGAGTCGACGACCTCTCGGGCTTGTAACTTGGCGACGCGTCGAGGCCGACACGTCGCCACGGGAGCAATCCCATGATCCGCCTGGATTTCCCCCGTTCCAGGACTCGTTCTGCGAATCGCCTGCGACTCCATGAGAATCAAGGGCCGGTCTTCGCCCTTTTTGACCGCCCGCCGCAGCTTTCGCATGCCCCAGCAGCCGCATCGGGCTCTTGGTCGGTCACTCGTGTCCGTAGTCGGACTTTCGTCACGTCGCCCCGCGGCGAAAACATCGATAAATCTTCAAACTGATCCACCTCGGACCTCTCCGCCGGGAAGGACCATCATGTCTTACGCAGATCTATCTCGCTGTCGTCGTAATCGCCGAATGCCCACGATCGAGCCTTGTGAGCCACGCATCTTGCTCGCGACGGCAAGGGCGCGCCTCTCGCAGTCTCAATTGCAGGTTGCGACGGTCGATCTCGCGGCTTCATCCAACGCCGCGGCATTGCTCAATCTTCCGGGCACGATGGGGCAGACGGTCGAAGCGACCTTTACGCTCTCGGGCCGCCTTGCGAAGTATCGTAGCGAGGTCGGGCTGTACCGCGTCGACGACTCCAGCGGTCGGATCGGCAACCTCAGCCCCGGCCAACGCGGTTACGCCCTCGCGGCGCTCGAGCGACGCACGGTTCTGTTCCGGCCGCGGCAGCAGAAAGGCGCCGTGACGCACGTCGAACTGGCCGGTGGCGGATTCTACGGGACATACCTGATTCAGAATTCGACTTCCGCGAACTTCCTTGCGCGCCGGCTCAAAGGGCATGCTCCGCAGGCCTTTTTCTCCTTCCAGAAGGCCAACGCCGACAAGACCCAACATGTTCGCCAGTCGTCGAAAGGGGTTCTGTTCTTCGAAGACCAGACTCGCGGAGGCGATCGCGATTTCAATGACGTGATCGTTCGTACCGCCTACAAGATCAAGTCGGGCGGAACCCCTGGTGCGCCCATCGACACGACTCCCCCGGAACTCTTCATCACCAACCCGTCCGATGGCCTGCTTACCGTCCACGACGTCACGGTGATCGGGCAGGCAGCCGACGACAATTCCGGAGTCCGCACCGTTTCGATGAGAGTGATCTCTCCCGGAACCTCCACGAGTTCGCCGGACTACGTCACGATCCCCTTCGACTCCGCGACCGCGACGTTTCAAAGCCCACTCGGGCTGAAACTCGACAGCTCCGCCGACGGCACCTACACCGTGCTCGTCCACGCCACGGATAACGCCGGGAACACCTCGGACGACAAGTCGGTTCGGGTCACCCTCGATACGACGGTCCCCACGGTCGTGATCACCGACCCGACAGGCAGTCCCCAGACGAACAAGAACGTCACGATCTCGGGATTGGTTCACGACGCGACCTCCGGTGTGAAGACGCTGTCCGCCCGTGTCGACGCAGGATCCGATTTCACCGTTCCTTTCGACTCCACAGGCCACTTCACCCTGACCACCTCGCTGCTGCTCGACCATTCGGCCGACGGCGTACACACCGTGACGCTGATCGCCACCGACGCGGCGGGCCTGGACTCCACTCCGGCCAGTCGCACGTTCACGCTGGACACGACGGCCCCCACGGTCGTCGTCACCAGCCCCGTCCCGGGGTCAGTCCAGGGCGACACGGTGAATCTGGCGGGAACGGTGTCCGACGCGCTGACAGGTGTCTTCACGCTCCAGGCAAGCATGGACGGCGGAACTCCTGTTGATGTTACGTTCGACGCCACCGGGAACTGGACGTTCACCGCGGTCGCGGCGACAGACGGCTTGCACACGGTTCGATTTACCACGGCTGACCATGTGGGCAACCTCTCGACCCCCGTAGACGTGTCGTTCACCCACGATGCGACCGCGCCCGTCGTGACGATCACCGCGCCGAACGGCGCGCCACTCACACGGACAAATCCCGTCATCACGGGGACGGTCACCGACACGGGCTCGGGAGTGAAGAGCCTGAGAGCCTCGATCGACGGCGGTACGTCCGTCAATGTCCCATTCGACTCGATCGGGAACTGGACTTACACACCCGCCGCCACGACCGACGGCTCGCATTCCGTGGTGTTTCCGGCTCAGGACAACGCCGGGAACGACTCCTCACCGGTCACCTTCCACTACGTACTCGACGCGACCGCGCCCGCCGTCACCCTCTCCAGCCCCGTCGCCGACCTCCTTACCAACGCAACGGTCACCGTATCGGGCCAGGCGACCGACACTCTTTCCGGCATGGCGACCGTTGAGGCGCAGGTGGATTCCGGCGTCTTCAGGTCGATCGCATTCGACGCTTCCGGCCACTTCAGCTTCCCGGTGAACCTGCCGCTCGACGGCACAGCCGACGGGCCACACACGGTTCGCTTCCGAGCGAACGACAAGGCGGGCAATGTCTCCACCCTTGTCAGCCTGACATTCACGATCGACGCTACCGCGCCAATGATCGTGATCACGTCACCCGCCCAAGGTCAATTGGGACGGACCGACGTGACGGTGGTCGGTCGTGTGACGGATAACCTGTCGGGTGTGGCGACGCTCAACGCCCAGATTGATAGCGGTCCAATCATCCCTGTCAGCTTCGACGCATCGGGCAACTATTC
>JAYUFP010000705.1:0-4115 GCA_043738665.1 Isosphaeraceae bacterium | reverse complement strand
AAGAACCCGGCGATCCGAAGGTGGGAGACGACGACCATCATGCCGAAGAGGAGCACGATCGTTTCGTAATCAACGGCCTTGGCGGCTTCGTGCAGATTCAAGACGCCGAAAGCGAGCATCGCCGCCGCGCCCACCAGGGCGATCCCCGCCCGGTCGATCCGGAGGCCGGGAACCTTGCCGACGGCCAATGCCAGGTAGGTCAAACCGAAGAGCGTCGAGGCCAAGGCGGGCGACGAGAAAGGCAATGAGGTCGTCACTTGCGGAAGTTCCTTGGAACGTTGATTAGCGGCTCACAAGGCGATCGCGAATTTTTTTTGCTCAGAGCCGAGGATTCGGCATTTTCCCCCCGGTTTCCGGGACGAACGCCACGATGACCGCCGTCGCCAGGACTCCCAGGCCCGCGAGCGTCGCGAAGAGTCCCCGGTAGCCGAGCAGGTCGACAAGAAAACCTGATGCCAGCGGCCCCAGCGCCGATCCCAGAACCAGGCAAGAGCCGACGATCACCTGCGCCTCGCCGGACCGTCTCGGGTCGGCCAGACGGTCGGTAACCCAGGCGGCCGCCACCACGGCGAACAGTCCGTTGCCGAGTCCGTCGAGAGCCTGATTCGCCACGGCCTGCCAGGGGGTCTGGATCACGGCGACCAGGGCGAGGCGGAGCGTCATGATCGCCCATCCCGCGATCAGCAGCGGCTTCCGCCCCCAGCGGTCGGCCAGCGAACCCGCGGGACGAACCACCAGCAGCCAGGCCGCCATACTCACGGCGAAGGCGTAGGCGAGCATCCGCTCCGGGGCGTGCAAGTCGCGTTTGAGGAACAGTCCGAGATAGACGCCACCGGGCGCGTTCGCGGCATGATACATCACCATCGCGACGACGAACGCCCAGAGCCCCCTATCTTTCGAGAACCCGCCGCCGGGCGCGGAAGTCTCACGGGCGGGAGGCTTCGGAGCGTCGTGCCGTCCGTTCTCGTGAATCAAAAGCGCGGCGCACATGGCCACGCCCTGCAACGCCGCGAGCGGGAGCAGGATCGCCCCCACGCCGTACTTCTCGGACATCACACTCCCGATCAGGGCCACCAGCACGACCCCGATCGGCTTCCAGAATCGAAGCGCGCCCAGCGCCGCGCCGATTTGACCCTCAGGAGCCGAAGCGGCGGCTTCGGCCCCGGAGAGGCTCTCGACCACCGCGCGGCAAATCCCATTCTCGGCGAACAGGATGACGAGAAATCCGAGCCGGAGCACGCCCTGCGCCTGATCCAGGAGCCAAGTCGAAACGGCCGCCACTCCCAAGGCCAAGACGAGAAACGGCTTCCGCCGGCCGATCCGGTCGGACCAGAGGCCGACCGGAAACTGCGCCAGCCCCGAGAGCGCAGCCAGAGTCGAGACGACCCCGATCGCGCGGTCGGAGAGGCCTTTTTCTCCGAGATACAGCGGCAAGTACGGCAACGTGAATCCGATCGCCGCCATGCCCAGGAAGTAAGAACCATAGAGTCCGAGACGATTGCGCCAGTCCATGTCGTTCCTTCAGGCACGCTGACGAAAGAAACCGGGCCGGGGGTCATCGCCGACCCCCGCCCCGAACTTGGATCGGTTCGTGGTTTCACGACGAGGGTAACGGCGGGGGAAGGTCCGAACCTCGGCGCTCGGAGCGCTTTTCTTTCGGCTCGGGGCGGCCGATCGGAGGCGGCGGCCGGAGACGTCCCCGTCCTTCGGGAGGGCCGTCGGCAAGGTGTGTCAGGTGTTCAAAAACGTGGGTCATCGCTTCCGAAGCCCTGGCAAGCTCACCGCCGCGTTCGTCGCGGCCGGCTTCCACGTCCTTCCTCGCGGCCGAGTACAGGTCTCGCGATGCCTTCAGTGCGAATTCAGCGCCGGGAGCGGGGTTCTCGTCCCCGATTTCTCGAACCCGGTCGTAAGCCCGGTTGAGGTCGCGACGGACCCGCTCGCCGGAATCGTCGGATCCCAGGCCGTCGGGGGGCGGCGGGAGGTCCGTATCTCGGCGGTCAAACAATGCGGCGTTACGGGCGTGGTCGGCGGCGCGGGCGAGGTCGTGGGCGACCGCCCCGTTTTCGTGGGCGAGGAAGTCGTCGGCGCGTTCAAAGGCCTTGACGCCGTCGCGGTAAAACTTGGCCGCGCGTTCGGTCCAGTCGCGAATCCGCTCCTCGGGACGGCTCGAGGAATTGTCATCGGCGCGGAGGCGGCGGAGCAGGTCGTAGGCCTTTCTCAAGTCACCCTTGGGGCCGGGCTCTCCCTTCTTCTTCGGCTCGCCCTTACCCTTCGCCTTGGGAGGCGGGTCGTCGGGCCGCGGAGGCGGAGGGGTGAAAAAGGCGGCCAGCCCGAGGCTGACCAAAACAGAAGTCGCGGAGGCTACGAGTTTGTACATTTTTAATCTCCTGGGTTGTATCTGAAGACCGTTTCCGACCGTGTCGGTCGCACGATCAAGTGGTAAAGCACGGCGCGTGCCATCGCGAAAAACAGCGTGTTTTTAGGAGTTTTCGAGGATGATGCGCTGGATTCGGGCGGAACTCCGCTCAGGGCAGCGGGGGGATTCCGCCCAGGGTCGGCGGAAATTGTACGAAGCCGGCCTTTCCCGGACCCGGGACTTCAGTCCTCGGTTCTCACGATTCGGCAAGGGTCTCCAGACCCGTACGTGTTTGGCGGGGTAGACACACGGATTCGCCTTGTTTCGTAGGGACCGCTATCGCGGACCGTCCGCCGTTGGCCTCGAATCGAAGATGGCCCGCAATAGCGGACCCTACCAAACAAGGAGGAATCAAGCGGCGGCCCCGCTAAATACGTGCGCCTGACCCTGCCGCCTTCGCGCGACGCGGATGTCGGCCTCGTTAGGATGTTGAAGGCAGAGTGGGCCGGCAAAGTGGACAGGCACCAAGCCGACGCTCCCCAAGGCCTCCGCCATGGGTCGGATTCAGTCCCCGTTTAACGCCCCAAGGCGACTCGTCAATCTCCATCATGTGTCAATATCGGCATGATATTTGCACGTTTGACAATATTTCTTGGCTCATGTGGTCGACCGTTTCGGAAGGATGAGCGAATGTGGTTCAGCCCGGTAACGCTCCGGGTTCCTCTTGGCGCGCAGGTCGGCGCGGTCGCCGTCTTGTTCATCGCGGCCTTGGTCGTGCTCTGGACCACCGGCGCGTCGGTCGTCGCGCGCGAGCGGAGACGTTCGGAAGCCAAGAGCCTTTTGGAACGCGCGGGGAAGGAACTGGACTCTCGTGGGCGCGCGATCATCATCGCCAGGGCCGGGGAGTTTCCCGACTTCCCCGAGGAAATCTCGCGATCGGCACTCGATCGCGAGTTATCCGAGCAGGCCGCCAAGGCGCTCGCGAATCACGAGGGGATTGAGGGAGGTTACCTCGTCCAGCAATTCAAGAGCTTCCTCGGCACCGCCCCGCCTGCCAAGAAAGCCGCCGAGCGAACGACCCGAGGACACGTCGAGCCCAGCCTCCCGCCGCTCGAAGCCGACCTGATCGACATCCAGGTTGACGCCGCGATCCGCAAGAAACAGGTGTTGTTCTCCGTCGAGGAACTGCCAGGCGACCGCCCGGTCACCGTGGCGATCCGCACCGCGCCCGTCGTGGACCAAGGGCGCG
Source organism: Isosphaeraceae bacterium (assembly GCA_043738665.1). Taxonomy (GTDB): domain Bacteria; phylum Planctomycetota; class Planctomycetia; order Isosphaerales; family Isosphaeraceae; genus JAYUFP01. The sequence continues at coordinate 510 of JAYUFP010000705.1, read as the reverse complement.
TGATCGCGGCGACCTGGGTCATGACCAGGCTGGTCGACCCGCTGTTCATCGACCGCTCGTTCCAGGGGTATCGGCTCGCGACAGGCCTGGCCCTGGGGGGGATCGTCCTCTCGTTGCTGCTGACGGCGGGACTGGCGCGGACAGTCCGCCGACAAGCGGTCGAGCGCGACCGGCTCCAGACCGACTTGCGGCGGAGCGAACGCCTCGCCGCGCTGGGAAAGCTGCTGGCGGGGGTGGCGCACGAGGTCCGCAACCCTCTCGCCGGAATCCGCTCCACGGCACAGCTCTGGCAGAGAGGGTTCGAGCTCGACGCCGAGTCGCTCGGCGGGCTCGTCCACGAAGTCGATCGACTCGAAGAGATCGTCTCGCGACTCCTCCAATTCTCCCGAGTCGACGCACAGGACTTCGCCCCGGGAGACCTCGACACCGTCCTCTCCGAGGCCGCGAGGCTTGCCGCGGGACCCGCCGACCTGAAGGGAGTCCGGGTCGAGCTCGACCTTGAGCCCGGTC
>JAYUFP010000704.1:0-4117 GCA_043738665.1 Isosphaeraceae bacterium | reverse complement strand
CGAAATCGAAGATGAGTGCGGGTCGGCGTGACGGCATCTCAGCGCGGCTCCTGAAGGGTTTCGGGTGGAAAAACGGCAGGAGTCGTCGGAGGACTGTGCGTGGTCCCGAGCGCTTTCCACAGGGGCAGGCTCATCGTCGGACTGATCGTCCTGACGCTGCCGTCAAACATAAGCACGTTTACACCCGAAGCATGGGCGCTCGACGCCCCCATCGCCGCCGTGACCCCGTCCGCGGAAACACAGTCCGCGAAGCTGTTCGGCGCGAAGACGTGATTGTAGAGGGTCGACCTCCAACTCGCCTCGACCCACGAGTACCCCGCGTCATCCTTCCAAATGCCGGCGGTCGTGTCGGAACAGCCCTCATCGCCAACCGTCCCGTTGGCCGACCTGTAGCGATCAGGCCGGGGGTTTGATTCCTGCCCGCTGCCGAGCCGTCGCTCCGAGAACGCGGCCGTGTAACCGAGGCCGTCCCCTTCCTCGACTTCGGCCAGTCGCAACTTCCGTCCAGGCGCAAAGCCCCCGTTCGTTCCCGACGGCGCGTCGCCGCCGGTGGAGCGATAAGACACCGGTGCTGGAAAACCCGCGACCTCCGCCGTGCTCACCTCACTCGGGCAAAGGAAGCCGGGGATTCGTCGTTCGCCGCTGGAAACCGACTTGCGGCGTTCCAGGGATGGGGCCGGGTCGCTGAGTTCGCTGAGGTCGGGGACCGCCAGCGAGTCGATCAGGGCCTTAAGCGTTCCGGGATTGGCGTAGGGACCCGAGCCCAGTTTCGGCACTGTGGGGAGCGACCCTTCCGCGCGGTCGTAAAGCGCCAGGGCAATGCCAACCTGTCCGAGGTTTCTCTGGCAACCCGCCATCCTCGCCCGCTCACGCATCCGCGGCAGGGAGAAGAGAAACCCCATCAAGGCGACGAAAACGATGAAGACAACGACCAGAACCTCGACCAGCGTCACCCCCCGTCGATAGCGCTCGGGGTGAGCGCCTGGCTGATCGTGTCCACGGGGGCGGAGCATGAGGATTCTCGCGATCGTATCAATTCGGCAAGTTCGGCGGTATGGCTATCTCCTCCACAATAACGAAGCGACGCCCGGAGTTCACGGGTCGCATCAAGTCCACCGACTCTTTTCCGAACAAATCGACGCGACGACGCGACGATAAAACCCTACCGCGCGCACTTCGGAAGGGCGAATTCGTCGGGATTTCCCCATCGAAGGGTCGGCGCGACGAACCTCACAAAGGAATGGGCCGGGAACAACTTCCCCGATTTCGGCCCGTTTGGGTGCCATTGGTCGTACCCGACCAGTGCGAATTGGGCACCGTCCAACGCCACTGGTCGGGTACGACCAATGGCACCCGAAGTCCGTCTCGCGATCAACCGACACGAAAAGCGGGAAGTTAACTTCGGCCTGTTCCGAAGCGTTGAAGGTCGCCGAGGTCACGGAATCTTGACCAGGACGTCTTCCGACGCGACATTCCCCGCCGCGTCGGCCGCCGGGAGGACAAGGACGTGCGTCCCGGGCTTCAAGTCGGGCAGGGGGGATGCTGACGGTTTCGGCGAGGGTGTCCGAAGAGTCCGTCGTCCGCGAAGACAGGGTTCCAAGCTCCGCCGTCGACAACATGCGACGCCTTCACGGCGCGGGTCAGCCGGTCTTTCAACTCGGCGGAGGCACGCCCGCTGTCGGTCTTGAGCGTCACGGTCGGGGTTTCACTGTCGACGATGGAATCACGGATTCTTCAATCAACATGTGAAATTGCGAATTCGCGAGTGCGCAGGGCGTCCCACGCCTTGAATCGACGGACACGCTCCGAACTCGTGAGAAGTCAGCCCTCGGGGGCATCATTCAGACGCCGGCGTGTCCGTTGTCGCCGCCGATCTCACGCTCCCTGGCGGCCTGTTCCATGCGGGCTTTCATCTCATCACGGAGGATCAACAATCCTTCACGCACCATTTTATTGCGGTGTCGGCGGGCATATCGGCGTGTCGCGATCCAGTCGATGAGCGCGGTCGAGCTGAGGACGATCACGAGCCAGAACACGGCGAGCCAGATCCCCAGAAACCACGGGTTGGGCCGACCGTTCAGGCGGTGATCGATGTGCGAGCCGTAGTAGATCCCCGCCGCAAGGAGCAGCATGACGACGACCACGAACACTCGTCGAAAATCCCGACGACGAAAATAGGTCCCATCGTCCGGCAAGAGATCGTCTTCACGATTCGCACGGTCGAAACACTGCCAGGCCAGGAGTGCCAGCGCGATAAGTGAAACGCCGAGCGACAGGATGAGACTCGAAATCTCCCTGGAGGGCACGGTCGGCGTCTCCCCTTGAATCCGACCCGCCGATCAATAAAAGTCGGCGTTGGTGAGTTGCTGTTCGACCCGGTCGCTCCGCCTTGCGATCTCGATCAGGGCCGCGCGGATGTCCGTCGCGCAAATGTGGTCGCGGGAGAACGTCCGGTTCATCACGAACATCGGTTCCCCGTTGACGTTGCGGACCGAGAGGCTGCCATAGCTCAGCCGGTCGTTGAGGCGAAGCGCGAATTCAAAATACCGCGATTCCGCAGGGCCGCAAACCGAAAAGATCGAAATCAGGCGTTCGCCCCCGGGGCCGTGGTTGGCCTCGACGTAAACTTCCTGAAGTCTTTCGTCGGGGACGGTGAAGACGATCCGGAAGCGATCCCGAGCCCCCTGCACGAAGCAGTCAATGCCATCGACGCTCTCGCGGATCAGGCTCTCCGTGTCCCGCAGCTCGTGGATGACCGAGCGCAGGGCGTCGGCGAGTTCGGCGGCGGATTCGAAGCGGTCCGCGGGTCGTTTGGCCAGGCATCGTTCGATGATGGCCTGGGCGGCATCGGGTGCGTCGGCCACGATATCTCGGATATCAGGGGTCGGCGCGAGCCGGTGGCGCTGGATCAACTGGCTGATCTGGTCCGAAGCGAACGGAAGCCGCGCGGAGAGAAGGTAGTAATACATCACGCCGACGGCGTAAATGTCGGAAGAATGGCTCGCGGCCACACCGTCGAACAACTCCGGCGCCATGTACGTCGGGGTTCCTGCGACCGCCACTCCCGCACGGTCGAACTCACCGATCCGCCGCACCAGGCCGAAGTCGGCCAGCTTCGCCTGCCCCTGGTCGTTGATCAGGACATTCGCGGGTTTGACGTCACGGTGAACGAGGCCGGCCTTGTGGGCGGCATCGAGTGCCTGGGAAACCTGACGGAGAAGGGTGGATGACTGAATCGCGTCGAGAGGCCCTTCTCGAATGACGGATTCTCGCAGGCTCACGCCACCAGGGACGTACTCCATTTCGATGAAGTGATAACCCCGGTCACTCCCCAGGTTGTGAATCGTCACCACATGGGGATGGAGCAGATGGGCGACCGCCCGTGCCTCCGCCCAGAATCGTTCCCGGACCGCGGGCTGTCTCTCGACCAGTCCAGGGTTCAAGACCTTGATCGCACACGGTCGGTGAAGACCCAGGTGCGCGGCGCGATAAACCCGACCCATCGAACCCCGCCCGACTTCGCGATCGATGCGGTATTGACCGAGCGTCTCGCCAATCAGCGCATTAGGCCCCGGGAAACCGTCGTCCGCCAAACCGGGATAGCCGGTATCGCTCTCGGAATCGTCAAGCGTGAAATCAACGGTCTCACCGTGCCGGTCGATCGAGACTTTGCGGGTGCGAGAAGCCATTGCCACTCTCGGAACGGCCTCAACGGTGGCGACCGCGGCAACAGACGAAGAACAGCGGTGATTTTCTAAACTCTCTGCAACGCGTTGGTTACAGTTCGGGCAGCGGCTCATTTCCCTGACTTTCCGGCCCCGGGATCGGCTCCCGAGACACATTTCAATGGCGATTTCTTTATCTACATGATAGCCGACCCGTCAAGTCCGTTAGTTGTAAGACGTCGGCTCAGTCTCTTTATTCAACGATTTCCGCCAAGAATAAGTTCGGACAATTGTCGGAGAAATTCTTCCGGATATCCGTTTGTTCGACGGATTTATTACCGATCATTTAAAATCGAGGGGCTCTTCCGGTGTTCCGGGCGGCTGGGTGATCTGAACCGAAAATGATCGATTACCGATGTCCAATGGCCGACAAAACCAGCTAAATCGTCCAT
>JAYUFP010000703.1:0-4121 GCA_043738665.1 Isosphaeraceae bacterium | reverse complement strand
CGACCTGGTCGGTCCACGAGTAGAGTGGTGTATGGCAAGACATGGCCAAACCCTCCGTGACCAAGAGTCGAACTACCTCCTGTTCTACGATGGTGGCTATGTCTTGCCAACTATATGCCTCGTCTCACTTTGTAAAAACCCCTCCCTCTGAGGGAGAGGGAGGGGTGAGGGGCTCTCATTTGGGGTGGACCGGCTTTTGGGGAGCAAGCCACCGGATTGGAAAGAATGGCTCGGGCGCTTCGCCGACGCGCAACGAAAGGACGTTTCGGACTTGATCGATGAGGCCCTGCTTCGAAATGGCGCGCGCGGAAGGGTTTGAGCAACCTCCTATAACGCTGAGACGGCGATGGTTCGTCTTTCCTTCACGATGCGTTTCCAAGGCCGGCCCCGGCCGATTTTTCGATACTATCGATGGAACGACGTTCGGCGATCACCTTTTCCGTTCCTCGAAGTTTTGACGCGTCCGCGTTGTGAACGGAACGCGACGGGCTCGGGTTCTCGGAAAGCTTCCGGAGTGAAGTGAGTTTCACTGCCTCGCGATTCCGAAACGAAGCCGATTCGGTGGCATTTTGAAAACTGGGTCAATGAGGGGAAATAGGGCGCGTGAATGAGGATTCCCGAACGAAGCCGGTTGGGGTTTTGTGTGGGTTTGGATAAAATAAGCAACATTCATGGCCGTCGGCGTGAATTTCCGAAACGAAGCCAAGCTCGACCGGGCTCGGGGGTCGATTGCGCCGAACGAACCCACGGTTCACTTTCGTTGGATCGCGGACGGGGCAAGCGGATGGCTGGTCAGGGACGGTTTGCGGATGGTAGAGTGCCGGGCGTTGATGGCGGTGACTCGCTTCAGGCCGCCGTCGGTCCGTTTCCTCTCTTCCGGAGCTTCCCATGCCGACCGCCAAGGACATGATCCGCAACACCTGCGAGATGGCCAACTTCGTGATGACCGCCTATCTCGAAGACCTTCCCGAAGAGGCGTATTTTGAGACCCCGGCGCCGGGTTTGAACCCGATCGCGTGGCAGGTCGGGCACTTGATCTCGGTCGAGCACAAGTGGCTCGAAGGGATCAAGCCGGGCTCGTGCCCCACGCTTCCCGAAGGCTTCGACGCGGCCCATACCAAGGAAACCGCCGTCCCCAATACGTTCAAGAAGGTTGCCGCCAAGGCCGATTACCTCGCCGCCTGGAACGCCCAGCGCGCCGCGACCCTGGCCGTTCTCGACGGCCTGTCCGACGGGGAACTCGACGGACCCAGCGGGGTTGATTTCGCCCCGACCGTCGCGACGATGCTGAATATGACGGGAGTTCACCCGATGATGCACGCCGGGCAGTTCGTGGCGTTGCGTCGCAAGCACGGCCTCGGTGTGAAGGTCTGAGAAGTCATCGTAGGGTCCGCGATTTGCGGACCCTACCGAGGGGTTTCGGGTCGGAGCCGGTTTCCTGATTACCCCAAGGTGAGAATCAGCACGGCCTTGGGCCTTACCCTTGAGCCCGTCGCCCGGGTTCTCTAGAATGGGTCGACACGCGAATGTTGAATTGAGCGGGGACGACCGTCCCGCAGGAACGCGGAGGTGCGCCTTGAGCCCAAGCCAACAGACCGCCGTCGAGACCGACCTGGACGAACTCAGCCCCGAGCTGGCCGCGCGTCGCGACCTTTTGCTCGACACGCTCAAGAGTTACGGCCGGCTCGCCGTCGCGTATTCCGGCGGGGTTGATAGCGCGGTCGTCGCTCAGGCCTCGTTCCTCGCGCTTGGCGAGGCGGTCGTGGCCGTCACGGCGGTCTCGGATAGCTTGGCTCAAGGGGAACTCGAAGAGGCCGAGGCCCTCGCGACCAAGATCGGGATCAAGCACCGGATCATCCGCACCGAGGAGTTCTCCGACCCGAATTACCTCAGGAACAACACCGACCGCTGCTACTTCTGCAAGAGCGAGCTTTACGGCAGGCTCTCGGGGATGTTGAAAGTTTTAAACGTCGACGTGATCGCCTCGGGAGCGAACACCGACGACGCCGGCGACCACCGCCCCGGGATGAAGGCCGCGGGCGAAAACGGCGTGCGGCACCCGCTTCAAGAGTGCGGCCTGAGCAAGAACGACGTCCGCGCCCTCGCAAAAAGCTGGGGCCTGCCCACCTGGGACAAGCCGGCGACCCCCTGCCTTTCGAGCCGGATCGCCTACGGCGAGAGCGTCACGCCCGAGCGCGTCCGGATGATCGACCAGGCCGAGCAGTGGCTCCGCCAGGAACTCAATTTGAGGATCCTGCGGGTCCGTTACCATAAAGGGGACATGGCCAGGGTCGAGGTGCCGCTCGACGACCTCCCCAGGCTGGTCGAGCCGAATGTCCGTGCGGGGATGATCCGTGCATTTCGAGACCTGGGGTTCAAGTACGTCACCCTCGACCTCGAAGGGTTCCGCTCGGGAAGCCTGAACGCCCTGATCCCGCTGGAAAGCCTTCAGCGCTCGAGGAAGCCCAAGAACTGAAAGTCGATCCGAAAACGGAAATGAAGAATGAAGAATGACGAATGACTTATGGCGGATGAGGGACGGTGAACCGGGATCGCGTTTGCTCGATTTCTCGCATTTTCGTGCTTCTCGGTCATCGGTCATCGATCATAAGTCATCGGTCATTGCCTTGAACCGAAAACGATCTCGGATCGACTCTGAGCCCGTTTTCGGCCGTCGTGGGTCGAGAATCCTTTCCTTTGCCGAGAGGCGTCCGACGCATGCCCCGCGCGACCTGCCGTTGCGGACAGATCCTGAGCATCCCCGTGAACGGGCCTGAGCGGGTCATCTGCCCGAAGTGCCAGTCGAAGATCCGGGTCCGTAAAGACGCGCCCGAGATCCTGGCGGAACCCGCCGGGGATTTCATTCGGTTCGACTGCCCTTGCGGGCGTCGACTGAAGGTTCGGGCCACACCGGGCGGGGTGCTGCCGCAGGCGGGAAAGTGCCCCGATTGCGGCAGGGTGGTGCCGGTCCCCACGCACTCCACGGCGTCGTCGAGCGGGGTGGGAGTGGGGGGCCGGTCGCAGTCCGACCCCGAATCCCCCACCAAGGAAATGGACGACGACGAACTCGCCGTACTCGACCGCTGGTCGCGGACTCATGAGGCCAAACGTCGGCCCCCGAGTCCTCCGGCTCCGGCGAAGCGTGTCACTCAGGCGGTTCTGCCGGAAACCGAATCCGTCCTGTTGAACCACGACTTGCTCCCCACCCCCACCCCCGTTCCGACGAAGGTCGAGGCCGGGCTCCGCGTCTGCCCTCGGTGCGGAAGGCCCGTTCATCTCAGTGCCGTGGCCTGTCGCGAATGCGGCTCACACGTCCCGAAACGCTGAGGAACAGGCCGGAATCAGCCTCCCGCTTTTCGGGCGGGTTGCTCGAAAGACTTACGCCGGGTGCCACTGGTCGTACCCGATCAGTGCCGTTCGATGAGGCCGATACGCACTGGTCGGGTACGACCGGCGGCACCCAAACGGGCCTAAATCCGAGACGTTGCTTTGGGCCTAATCCTTAGGGCCGGAACCGGATCGTCATCGATCCCGGTCGCCGTGCGATGCCGGCGTCGAGGCCGCGGCGATCGTCTCCAGCAGACTGTTGTAAGTCGCGGCCTGGTGGGCGATCCAGCGCCTCAGAATGATCGAATCCGCCGGGGCGTCCGTGTCGGCCGGAATTGCGAGGATGCCGGAGCCCGCAGGCCGGATCGGCCGCGGCTGCTCGGCGAGAACCTGGAATCGGGGACGAAGCGAGCGTGACTTCAGCGTCATCATCATGGCGATTCCCTCCTGGTGAGTCCGTCCCCCATCAAGTTGCGATCCCGATCCCGCGGCGACACAGAAATCGCTAAATTAAGAATTAAGCTTTTCCGGTGATCCGGGCGGCTGGGTGATCTGAACCGAAAATGATCGATTACCGATGTCCAATGGCCGACAAAACCAGCTATATTTCGCGCGGCGTTGAATGAGACGTTCAAAACGGGAGGGCGAGCCCGGGCTGGTGAAAAGTTGGATTTGCCCGGCCTTTGTGTTCATCGCGAATGGATTGCGTTTTTTTTCGCGAGGCGAGGCCTTGATGAAGTGGACATCGACTCGGGAGGAAGTGAGCGGTCGCGAACCGTTCAGCCGATCGCCCT
>JAYUFP010000702.1:0-4152 GCA_043738665.1 Isosphaeraceae bacterium | reverse complement strand
CAGGGAATCTCTCGATAAACCGTGACGAAGGCGATGGAATCGGTCACCGTCCAGGGCGGATGCCGTGGAGGTCGGTCGGGTCGTGACGAGTCGTATGGCGTATTGGAAAACGAGTTCCGAGAGGATCTCGGATCCGAGGAGAACCGGGGATGTCCCATAAGGCATGGACGGCTGGACTCTTGGGCGTGCTCGTATGGACGTCCATGGCGCGGGCCCAGGTGCCGGGGGTTCCACCCGGGGCCGCGGCGGCACTGGGTGGGTTGGGAGGTGCCGCGGGTCCTGCAGCCGCGGGCGTCCCTGCGGCTGCGGCGGCGCCGCGCACGGTCTGGGGGATGTTCGGGATCACCCACGACAACATCGCCGCGTGTAAACTGAAGATCTGCCGGTCGCCACTGGGGCCGATGCTCAGCAGCATGACGGCCGGCCCGCTCGGCGCGGTGAGCGGGGGCCTGCTCACGAACTGCTGCCCGCCGCCGACCGCCGCCGAAATCGCCGCACTTGAGGCCAAAGGTGGTCCGCAAGGTGCGGCTGCCGTTGCCGCCAAGATCCAGGCCGACGAGGCCGACGCCAAGGCCCGTGTCGCGGCGGTCGAGTACCTCGGCACCGTCGATTGCCGGTACTGGAAAGAAGCGCAGGTGGCCCTGCTTAATGCCCTGCGAGCCGATCGGAACGAATGCGTTCGTTACGCGGCGGCGAGGGCCTTCAATAACGGCTGCTGCTGCTCGAAAGAGGTCATCGAAACCCTCAGAATCGTGGTCGCGGGGGAAGACTCCGACGGGTTTCCCGCGGAATCGTCCACGCGGATCAGGGGGACGGCGTTCGCTGCGCTTCAGAACTGCCTGATGAAAGTGCAGATGAATAATCTCCCTCCCGAACCGCTCGAACCCGAAAAAGGCCCCGCGGCCACCCCGACAACCGCTCCCGCGATCCAGCCCGAGCGAGCCGCGGCATTGCCCCCGCTGCCGGGGTCGGCCGATCCGAGCCATCTTGCCGCCAGTCATGTCGCCGCCCTGCCCCTTCTGAGTCCCGTCCCCGCGGCCGGCCAGCCCGCTTCAGCGGCCCGCCCGCTCTCGATCTTTGAGGCTCGGGTGCGGAACAAGACTTTCGCGGGGACCGTGGATGAGGCCAGGCGAACACTGTTCGTCCTCTCCCAAACCACCCCGAAGGTCGTGACGCCCGGATTGCCTCCGGGCAAGCAAAGCGTCTTCCACGCCGTCACCAAGGCCCGACAGGATCTAGCGGACGCGTCGAGGGCAAAGACCGAAGCGGCCCACATGAACGCGCCGGCCACGATGCCCGAGATGTCGACGACGACCGCGGCGCCCGCCCCGGCTCGGCAACCCGTCGCCGGTCCGACGCGTGCGAAGGAAAAAGCCCGCGCGACTTACCCCGCGCCCGACGCCCCGGTGGTCCCCGCCTCCTACTGGGGGCCGAAAGCGGCCAATGTCGACACGAAGAAAACGTCTGAGCCGGCGGCCAAGTCGCCCGTTCGCAGGGTTCTGACCCGACTGATCCCGTTGGGATCGTGAAATGTCAAAACTCTCAGCATCACTCGTCGTCCGCCGGTGAATCACCGGCCCGTTCCTGACTAAATCGGGTCTTTTCCCCCTCGTCGCTCGGTCCCCCCCTCAAATCAAACCTCGGGGCGATCGACCGGCACGCGGAACCGTGGATAAAAGGAGTATTCCAGTGAACGGCAGGACGACTCGAAAGCCCGGGAGAAGACCGTTTCGGAACCCATGGGGGCGGCTCGCCCTACTGGCGACCCTGTTCGGGACGGTGAGTGCTTCGGCGCAGTCGACCACGGAGCCGACTCCTCCCGTCCCGTCCGCCCCGACGGTGTCCGGAGTCCGGGACGCGGTGAACACGCTCTACCGCGATAACGGCGTCCCTGCCAACCTAACTCGAAGCCTCAAGGCGAAGGAAGACGCACTCGTCGCGGCAAGGACACCCTTGCCCCCGTTCCCGCCCATTCCCGCCGCGGCGGTCACCCCCGCACCCGCACCCGCACCGCTTCAAGCGAAGACGCTCGACCTGGTCCTGCCGAAGGGGGACGACGCGGTCGGAAGGGCCGGATGCACGACTTGCGGCGGGTTCCATAACCAGTCGGATAGCCTGGCGTTCCACTCCGCCATCGGCGGCTGCGCCGATGGCCAGTGCGTGCCGGGTCGCGAGAAGTGCGACGCCTACGAACCGCATTTCAACACGTTCGTCGGGGCGTTCGCGAGCAACCTCTATCAGAGCCTTTGCTGCCCCGACCCCTGTTACGAGCCGCGCTGGGAACCGGCGGCGAATGCCTCCATGTTCGCCGACTACGCCAAGACACGGACCGTGACGCGGTTCCGTTACGATTTGATGCAAAACATGACGTTCCCGGACCGTAACGAATATTTCTTCAAGCAACAGAGCAAAAGTCTCTTTTCCAAAAAGAGCCCCTTCGCCAGTAATCCCTCGGCGCGGGTGCAGCAGATTTACATGTACCAGGAAGCCGCAGGGCCGTCGGGCAGCCTTTTCGTTGAGTATCCTTATCTCCAGGTCAATCCTCTGTACTCGCCGACGCAGGCGGGATTCGGAGACATTCGGTTCGGCACCAAGTCGGTCCTTTACGACGTCGAAATGCTGCGGGTCACGTTCCAGTTCAAAACGTACATGCCGACCGGCAACGCGGCCAATTTTCTGGGGACCGGGCACGTCTCTCTGGAGCCGTCGATCCTGACCTCGTTGAAGTTAGGCCCCGAGACCTATTTCCAGGGCCAGTTCGGCCAGTGGATTCCTCTGGGGGGGACCAAGAACGTGGCCGGGGGGCTCTTCTTCTGGTACATGAGTCTCAACCAGGTGCTCACGTATGTTACCCCGAGCAGCCCGTTGATCGGTATGCTTGAAATGAACGGGTGGTCATTCGAGAACGGCGGGTACAGCAATCCGCTCAAGGCCGGAGCGCATAATCCGATCGTCCGGGGCCACGGTGTGTCATACTTCAATATCGGTCCCGGATTGCGGCAATCGATCTGCAACAAAGTCGATATTGGCGGGTCAATCACCTGGGCCACGCAGTCCCTGCACTGGGCCGACCCCTGGTTCCGGCTCGAGGTGAGGTTCCTGTTCTGATGTGGCATGACGGGGCGCATGGCAATTCGTCCGTTTGAGGGATGATTCTCTTGCCGTGTCCGCCGCGACGGCCTTACGATGAATCAAGTCTGTAGATCGGATGGACGCTTTCCAGGTTCGGTTCGGTGACCCAACGTCAAGGGGCGACGAGGACATGGCGGACGAACGGTCGGAGACACCCAGGCCGTCCTGGCGGGACAAGGGAGGCACGACGCCGCGACCCGAAGCGGGCGCGAACGCGGGCTCCGGTCCCGACGCGGACCACGAATGGACAAGGCGCGGCGCGCCGGGCGGAGAGCGGATGCGGAGGCCCGGCACCCGAACGCTTCGATTACTGACGGCCCTCGTTGCGTTCCTCTCGTTCGCCGGCGCCGCGATCGCCGTGATCTGGTGGATTCAACCCTTGCCACCGGCGGCCTTCGTCCTGGTCGGGGCGGATTACGCGACGAACCTCGCAGTCCCCCAGAACGTGGCCGGAGTCGAAGGGCTTCGCGGCCTGGAATCCATCACCGGACGGGCCGGCCCGCTGAGCCTTATCAAGCAACCCCCGGTCCGCCTCCTCCGCAAACGCCTCCCGCTCGAACGCGCCGAGGATTGGAATATCCTCATTGAGGACGTCGTCAAAAAGCAGGCCGTCAAGGGCAAGGAGACCCTTGTCTTCGTCCTGGCCATGCACGGCACCAGCGACGCCAAAGACGCCTACCTGCTCCCCAACGCCGCGACCAAACCCGAAGACCGGCTCAAGCTCCGCGACGTGATCGCTTCGCTCAAAAAACTCCCCGAGGCCAACCCCAAGTTGCTTGTCCTCGAACCCGCCGGGGTTCCCGCCGACTGGTCGCTCGGGGTCATCCACAACGACTTCGTCTCGCGACTCCAGGAGTTGAAGCCCGAGATCGCCGCCGTCAAGAACCTCTACGTCATGAGCGCATCGGGCGTCGACCAGCGTTGCTGGACGTCGGAAGGGCTCGGGCGTTCGCCGTTCTTCCACTACCTGATCGAAGGGTTGCGCGGCAAGGCGGCCGGTTCGAATGGGCGGCTTACGCT
>JAYUFP010000701.1:0-4158 GCA_043738665.1 Isosphaeraceae bacterium | reverse complement strand
ACCAGATCGATCCACCCGGCGCGCTCGGCGAAGTCGAGGTCGGCGAGGGCCGTGAGCAGGATCGGGTCGGCGTCGGCGACGTGGATCGCCTCGGCCCGAAGCCCTTGCTTGATGAGTTGCGCGCAGCGTGCGAGCCGTCGGTTGACCTCGGCGCACCCTTCCGCATACTCGGAAGCGAGTTCTCTCAGGCGAGGTTTAAAGCTCTGGTCGCTCGCTTGCAGGAACGCCCGAATCTCATCGACGGTGCGTTGCGGGTCGTTCATTTGCGGTCTCCACTCTCCAGCGTGGGGAGGGCGAATTCTTGGTCGCCCGCTTTGAAACTGATGACGGCCTCGACGCTTCCAGCCAATGCCGCCTCCACAGTCCTAGTCCAGAGCCTTTCTTTCTTCGCGGTGTCTGCCCCCTTTGCAATTTCCTTCCGTTCATCATTCGTAAGCCCCGGCGTATCGGGAGGCAAATAGTTAGAAAGACGAATTCTGATATCTTCTTCTGTAAAAGGCTTGTGAGGAAGGCTGAATCGAAGATCCCCGGCAGATTTTCGCGATGGCTCGACGATCAAGTTGCCGGGCGCTCCCAGGGCAACGAAGTACTTGTTTTTCTCCTCCAGGCCGGGTTTCAGTTTCAAGACTTCCCCATTATCTTGTTTTACGAGCAGTCTTCGCAGGTTAAAGGTACGCTTGGTTCCGTCCAGATCAGGGTGTTGTCCGGGCACTTCGCCACACCACGCGACCTCGAATTCCCAACCTTCGACTTTCGAGGGAGGGGTCTTCTTACGCAGGTCTTTCAGTGGCCTGGACAAAGGCTTTATTTTGGGGTTTCGCAACCAATAATACGAATGGGTGTTGTCGTCGAGAACCACGTCCAACACACAATCAAACAGGCTTTTCTTTAGTTCCTTTTCCGCTGATCCGGTGGAACTATCCCACTCAAACAGTACTTCCGGCCCCTTGATCGCAAATGCACCAAGCAGTCTTTGCTTCTCCTTGCCTTCGCGGACCGCGTAGCGTCCGGGTGGAGTCTTATCCTCGGAAAGTGTGAAGATATAAGGATTTATATCACGATCTTCGCCGCCGATCAGCGAAAGGCTCTTCACGGGTCGACTAGTCTTGATGGAGGGAAGACCGGCGCCGGTTGGGTCGGTCAAGAACGGGATTCTGAAGAACCCGAGTACCGGAGGCTCGTTTTCAACCGGCTTCTCCTTTGTTTGCGGAGGCTTGTCTCCATCGTTCGTTTTCTTCGATTCCGGACCCACATTGGGAGCCTGCGCCTTGGTCGAATCGCCCGCATCCCCAGGCGGAGAAGCCTTATGATCCGGCTTCATCTCAATAGGTTTCTCGACGGGTTTGTTCGTCGCCGGGGTGGAATCTTTGGACTCCGGCGTTGCCGACTTCTCGCCTTTGGTCTCGGTCAGCTCGGGCGTATTTTGAGCGGGTTCGGATTTGGTCGGAGTTTTGGACTTTGAACCGTCGGACAAATCCTTCGTAGTCTCGTCTTTCTTCGGCTCAGCCAGGGCGAGCTTGACCGTGGGCTTGGGAGAATCGTTACGGAGCACGAGTGTCAATCCCGCGCCGACTAAGCCCAGGAACAATACGCCTCCAACGATCCCCGCCCCCACGATCGCCCGCAACGAACCGGGGCTGAGGCCGATGCCGGCATTCGGCGTCTGGCTCGTTCGACGAGAGCGTTGTCTCGGGGCCGGTGGAGGGGTGGCGACCGACGAGTCGTCATCGTGGCCGCTCAAGTCGGTGACCGGGGGCGGAGTCAAAGCGGCGGCGGGGGGCGAGGGGATCACCGATTCGGGTGACTTCGGTCGGGGCGCCGGGGCGACGGTTGCCGGACGCTCTCCGGTCCTTGCCTGCGTCACCAGGGGGCCGACCTGGCTCACTCGTGAGGGTCGCCCAAGGTCGATAATCAGGCTATCCAGATTGGAACGCGCCTGCCGTTCCTCCGGTGTGTCGCGGAGGACTCCGCGCCAGCCGCAGGAAAGTCCGGGGGCGAGTCCGGTGAAATAGGTGCTGAAAGTCGCCTCCCAGCGGCGGTCCGGGGGCAGCAACGCGATGGCCTCGGTGAACAGTGGGAGGATTTCGGTGCCGGGGTCGTAGATCACGATGACGGAGCGTTTCGGATCGGCGAGGAACGACTCGGCCACGACCCCCGCCCAGCCGGCATCGCCGGCTTGCGACTCCCAGGCGCGGCAGACCGTCGGGGCAAGGTCGCCCCTCGGCACGTCGGGCCCGGCGGGAAGAACCCGGGGCGCTTCCGGCCATGACGATTGCATAAACCCCGGGCGCGACAGCAGCCAGGCGGGGCCTCCCGTGGGCCGCTCCCCGGGTTCGAGCACGACGTGGTGGGCGTGTTTGTTCTCTCGCCCCGTGTAGTCGAGCCCGGCGGGTCCGACCCGCGAGACCACAGTCACTACGGGACCGGTTCCAGTGAGTCGCAAGTGCGACCAGACGATCGGGTTAAGCGCCTCGTTGGGGTCGTTCGGCTTGAACCGGGGGCGGTAGCCGCTGAGACCTTCCAGACGCTCCGTCACGGCCTGTGACAGCCCCGCGGTATGGGCGACGGTGCAGAATCCCCGCGCCCCTGGCTTCAACCCGCGGGGTACCGACGTGTAGTGCAGTTCCTGGCTCATTGGGGGGGCTCGAAAGGGCATGGTCGCGGTTTTGTGAGTCCTGGAAGATCGAGGCCGACCGGGCTTATTTTCTCCGCTTCAGGCGGGGGATCAGACCCGGTGCCGTGCGGTGCAGGGCGTAGAGGAACGGGACGGCCACCCCCAACGGGGCGACCTGGCGGGGGCGGATGCCGAGGTTGCCGGTCGCCGGGTCGATCTCCGTCGCTTCGCCGAGCGCGCTGGCGGGAACATACACGACTTCGGATGTGAACCCCTCGGCCGCGCTGACGATTTCAGGGCTGAGCTGCATCAAGAGTTGCCTGAGGGCGGCCGACCGGTTCTCGATCCGGTCGACGTCGAGGCCCGCGATCCCGCCGCTGGGGGGCGTCCACCACGGGTCGCCGCCGTCGCTCGCGTCCAAGAGAGGCGCCCAGGTGTCGTACTTGGAGACGATCACGATCAGGACGCGGTCGGGGGGCGTGCCCCCGGCAAGCCCGGCGTGTTTGCGGGCTCTCGCGGCGGCTTCGTTCAGCGTCGTCTCCTGCCGGAACACGCGATCGCGTTCGACCTTCGGCGGCTTGAGCCCGGCACGCTGGCAGGCGTCGCGAAACCGGGGATCCTGGGTCGGGTCGTAGAGGAAAAGGACGGCCCGTGAGAGCGCCAAGTGACGCGTTACCGGACTGGCGGCGGTGTCCTGTCCGGGAAGAAAGTGCTCGCCCGCGTTGTCGTACAGGCAGAGCAGGCGGCCCCTCACCGAGCCGCGTTCGGCCGAGGGGTGGTTGTCCATCGGGCGGGCCGTGAATAAGTACGGTCGGAGGTAGGACACGGCGTGCGTGCCGTAGGTCACGCTGTCGTAAAGCTCGTTGTTCGCCACCGCGGCGTCGGTCTTACGGATCAGGCCGCCGAGCCAGACCAGCTCGTCGGGCTCGGGGTTGAGGAAGAGTTCCTCCTCCGCGCGGACGAGCACCTGGTTGGTCAGAAGGTCCGCGTCGGCGAAGGAGACGCCGAACCTGTGGGGTAAGATCTCCCGCAACTTCCACATCGCCGCCGTGAGGTAGTACGACTTGCCGCTGCCGGGTGTCCCCAGCACCGACACGAACAACGGCTCCAACTCAAGCACGGGGCGGGGGAGCGTCAGGTGACATTTCGGACAGGCGAGCTGGTGGCAAACCCGCCCCTTGGAGTCGATCGCGTCGCCTTCCGGGGTGAACCTGCTGGGGAGGAACCGACGCGGGTAGTCGGGGCCCAGCTTGCCGTCGCCGCGGAGCTCGGCGTGCTCCGAGACCCACACGACTTCGTCAACCGGATAGCGCTCCCAGCAATGCGGGCAGACGATCTGGTTGAGGAGCTTTGGCTCGGGCCCTGCCGTGCCGGTTCGCGTCGCGGTCATGTCGTGGTTGCCCTTACTGACGATTTCGTTTCGTTCGTCCCACGGAGTTCTGACACTCGAGCCTCGTCGCGACTGAGGTTCGGAGCGATCAGCCCGTATCCGAATCTTGATCGGTTGGACCGCGGTGTCGCGTCCGTCTTCACGGGTTTGCGAG
>JAYUFP010000700.1:0-12388 GCA_043738665.1 Isosphaeraceae bacterium | reverse complement strand
CGAACTGAGCCCTGCTCTTGGATTTCGGGCGGTGATGGGCCATACTAATCGCCGGTTTCGGGCCGAGCGCCTCCCCGCCCGGTCCACTTTCGTTTTTTCGATTTGCGAGGGGGAGAAATGGTCGGGCAAACACCCTTGATCGAGAAGCTTCGTGAACTCGCCAGAAACCTCTGGTGGACGTGGCAGCCGAACGTTCTCGGCCTCTTCCGAGAACTTGACCCCACGCTCTGGCGCGAAGTCGACCACAACCCGGTCGAGTTCCTCAAGCGCCTCTCCCCCGAGCAACTGGTGAAGCGCTCGTCCGAAATGGCGCTCGACTCGCGGATCGATTACGCGTTCCGACGACTCGCCGAATACCTCAAGAACAACGATTCCTGGGGAGCGGTCCATGCCGCGTCGCTCCGTTCGCGACCCGTGGCGTACTTCTCGGCGGAGTTCGGCCTCCACGAGAGCTTGCCGATCTATTCCGGCGGTCTCGGAGTTCTTTCGGGCGACCACCTGAAAAGCGCCAGCGACCTAGGGATTCCAATGATCGGCGTCGGCCTGGCGTATGCCCAGGGATATTTCCGTCAGTCGATGGACTCCAACGGTTGGCAGCAAGAAACGTACCTGAACAACGACCCCGACCTTCTGCCTATCGAGCAAGTCTTCACCGACGACGGCAAGGAATTGCGCGTCACGATCGACACCCACGCCGGCGTGCTCCACGCGAGGCTGTGGCGGGTCGAAGTGGGGCGGACCACGCTCTTGCTGCTCGACTCGGCGGTCCCCGAGAACAACGAGTCGGACCGCTTACTCACGGCGAGGCTTTACGGCGGCGACGCCCGTGTCCGGATTCGTCAGGAGTTGCTCTTGGGAATCGGCGGCGTTCGCGCCTTGCACGCCCTCGGGATCACACCCTCGGTTCTGCACCTGAACGAAGGCCATAGCGCGTTCGCCGGACTGGAGATGATCCGCACCGAGATGGAGGAGACCGCCGTTCCGTTCGGCGAGGCGGTGCGCAACGTTGCGCAGATGACCGTGTTCACGACCCACACCCCGGTCGCCGCAGGGCACGACCGTTTCCCGGCCTCGCGGGTGGAAGAGCACCTCGGCAAATTCCGAGAACGACTCCACCTTTCATACGACGACTTCATGGGCCTCGGTCGCGTTTACCCTGGCGACCCCAATGAGCCGTTCTGCATGACGGTCATTGCCTTGAAGCTCTCACGACATGCGAACGGCGTGAGTGCCCTTCACGGGACGGTGTCCCGACGGATGTGGCAGCCCTTGTACCCGAACAAGACCGAAGAAGAGGTGCCGATCGGGCACATCACGAACGGGGTCCATGTCGGAACCTGGGTCGCCCCGCAGATGGCCCTGCTGTTCGACCGCCATCTCGGCTCGGACTGGTCGAAGCGTCAGCGCGACCCGGCGACCTGGGAGGGGATCAAGGAGGTCGAGGACGCCGAACTCTGGGAGACCCAGCAGGTTCTCAAGGCCCGCCTGATCGACTTCGTCCGCCGTCGCCTGGCGGCCCAGGCGAAGCGTCGCGGCGAAAGCGAAGAAGCGCTCAAGAGGGCGAGCACGGTCCTGAACCTGAACGCCCTGACGATCGGCTTCGCCCGACGATTCGCGACGTACAAGCGCGCCGGCCTGATCCTTCGCGACGTTGAACGCACGGCCGAGATCATCACGGCCGCCGACCGACCGGTTCAGCTCATCTTCGCGGGCAAGGCCCACCCCGAGGACCATTACGGCAAAGAATTGATCCAAAATATCGTGAAACTGACGAAGCAGGAGCCGTTCGTCGGCAAGGTGGTGTTCGTGGAAGATTACGACATGAACGTCGCCCGCCAGCTCGTCCAAGGGGTGGACGTGTGGTTGAACAACCCGAGGCGTCCCCAGGAGGCGAGCGGAACGTCTGGCGAAAAGGCCATGCTCAACGGCGCCCTCAATTTCTCGATCCTCGACGGCTGGTGGGCGGAAGGCTACGACGGCACCAACGGCTTCGCGATCGGCACCGGGCAGACCCACGCCATCCCCGCCCGACAGGACGAGCGCGACCACAAGGCTCTCATCGAGACCCTGGTCAATCAGGTCGTCCCGCTTTACTACAGACGCGACGCCGGCGGACTGCCCCGAGGCTGGATCGCCCGCCAGAAGAATGCCCTGCGTTCGATGGCATGGAGGTTCAACGCCGAGCGCCAGGTGATGGACTACGTACTCCGTTGTTACATGCCGGCCGCGGGCGGGGAATCTTGCGCGATGAGGTGAGACGATTCGCCAGGCGGGTATTGTCCTCAGGGGGTAAGATGGAGATCGAGATTGAGAGCCATTGGAGTCACACGGACTGCGATTTCAAGGGTTCTGGATCTCATCTCCGCAGGGGCGACGAATTCCTCTGCTCCCGATACGTCGTGAAATTCGCAAGATTCGATCGCACAAATCGCGAACAGAGCCATGTCAACCGTCGATCCAGTCGCTACGGATTCGAGAGTCCTCCTCGCGAACGTCTCGTGGTCGCTCTACCAGGCGATCGCCGCGTCGCGCGGTGATCGGCCTTCCCCCCGACTGACATATCTGGACGGGACACTGGAACTGATGAGCCCATCCTTTTGGCATGAGGCGCTCACCGATCGGGTGCGGATTTTCGTTCTGATGCTTGCCAGGGGTTCGGGTCGTCCCTGTTTGAACGCCGGGTCGACGCGCTGGGAGCGACAGGGCGTGCCCTCGGGAAAAGAGCCCGACGCCTGCTTTTACCTCGACAATGAACCGGCGGTGCGCGGGCTGAGAGAAATCGATCTCGCCATCGACCCGCCGCCGGATCTGGCCGTCGAGGTCGAGCTCTCGCACCCGTTGAGCGACTCCCTTCGCGTCTACGCCGGGCTTGGCGTGCCGGAGGTCTGGCGGTATGACGGCGATTCGCTTCAATTCCTTCACCTGACCGACGACGGCGCGTTCGCGGAGCGTGAGTTTAGTCGGAGTTTCCCGACCCTCAGGTGGTCGGAAGCTCTCGGTCGCCTCTCCATGGCCGACGATCGCGACCAGTCCATCTGGTCGATCGAGGTCGAACAGTGGGCGCGTCAGACGCTTTGACCCGGGTCCGTAACCCACTCAACGCGGCGTGCCCGCCTCGGCTTCTTTCACGCGGGCGCTCTGCGGATCGGCTCGAAAAACGACGCGGTTTCGACCGGCCCGCTTGGCTTGATAGAGGCACTGGTCGGCCGTGGTGATCAGGCTCTGGCGGGAGTAGGGGCGGTTCGGATTCACGAACGCGAGTCCGACGCTTGCCGTGACGTGGAATGGGAATTCCGGGTCGGGTCCGAGGTGGGTGAGTCGGATTCGGCGATTCGCCAGGTTCGATCGCATCTTCTCGGCGCGGACCATGGCGTGATCGGGAGAGCCGACGGGAAAGGCCGCGATGAACTCCTCACCGCCGTAGCGGGCCACGAGGTCCTCGGTCCGGGTCGATTCGCGCAGGACCGCGGCGATTTCCCGGAGGACCGTGTCGCCGGCGTCGTGCCCGTGCGTGTCATTGACCTTCTTGAAGTGATCGACGTCGAGCATCAACACCGCCAGGCCGAGGCCCCTTGACGCCCCTTGCTCGGCGAGTGTGTCAATCTGGTCGAGGAAGTAGGCTCGATTATAGAGCCCGGTCAGTGGGTCGCGCACGGTCCGTTCGAAGAGGTCGCGCTGGAAGCGCTCCTCGTTGGGGTCGAGCCTCACGAATTTCACGACGAGCGAAGCACCAAGCTGAATGCGGTCGCCGTCTCGGAGTTGATGGGCGACGTGAGGGGCGAGGGACATACCGTTGAGGAACGTGCCGTTAGTGCTCGCGAGGTCGGTAATCGAGACGTCTCCGCGGGCGGCGGTGACGACCGCGGCGTGCCGCCGCGAGATGCTCGGGTCGGGCAGGTTGACGTTGTTTTCACGCGACCGGCCGACGCGGGTCATCCCCGAACCGAGGCGGATCATTGCACCGGGAGTGCCGCCGCTGACAACGATCCAGTACAGCGGCCGCGACGTGACCGGATGCGGGATGTCCACCGAGTCGGTCGCGGTGATGGCCCCGCAGATCAGAGTCGCACCTTTTTCGTCCATGGGTCACGCCTTGATTTGCGTTGCGAAAAATCATCGCCTGCACAGGTTGATCATGGGATCGTTTTTGCGATCCCCCTTGGCGATAACCTAGGTCGCGTGTGAACTCCGTCAAATCGCCGCCGAGAATTCTCATGTCGACGGGGCGTACCCCCCCGTGCGATGATCCGGAAGTGGGTGCGGAACTTCAAGATCGGGGAAAGCGAGGTCGTCGCATGTCGTGGTCCTGGAAAATCGGGCGGGTGGCGGGAATCCCGATCTTCGTGCACTGGACGTTCCTGATCCTGATCGCCTACATCGTGATCGCTCAGGTGGCCGGCGGCGAGGGGCTTTTGCCCGCCTTGCGAAGTGTCGGTTTCGTGCTGGCCCTTTTCGGGTGCGTGGTACTGCACGAGTTGGGGCACGCCTTGACGGCCCAGCGCTTCGGGGTCGAGACGGCCGACATCACGCTCCTGCCGATCGGCGGAATCGCGAGGCTTCAGCGAATTCCTGAAAAGCCCGCGCAGGAATTGGCCATCGCGATCGCGGGTCCGCTGGTTAACGTGGTGATCGTGATCCTGCTGTGGGCGATCGGCGTCCGCCCGGTTGTGAACATGGCCGACCCGAATCACCTGGTCATCGCGGGCTTCTGGCCGAAGCTTATGGAAGTGAACCTCTTTCTCGCCGTGTTCAACATGCTGCCGGCGTTCCCGATGGACGGCGGACGCGTCTTGCGGGCGCTCCTGGCGCTCCGGATCGACTACGCCCGCGCGACCCGCCTGGCGGCTTCGATCGGACAGCTCATGGCGATCGGATTCGGCCTGCTCGGCCTCTCCGTCGGCAACCCGATCCTGCTGTTGATCGCCTTGTTCGTCTGGATCGGCGCCGAGAGTGAGGCGACACAGGTGGAAGAACGCGTCGTCCTGAGGGGGGTTCTGGTCCGGGAGGCCATGCTGACGGAGTTCCATTCGCTCTCGCCGACCGACACTCTCGGAGAGGCCAGCGACTTGCTCCTCTCCGGCACACAGCACGACTTCCCGGTTGTCGATGACAACCGATTCACTGGGATTCTGACACGTTCCGACTTGTTGACGGGTCTGGCGCAGGGAGGACGCGAGGCGGCGGTTTCCGGATTCGTAAAGGCCGAGCTCGTCTCGGTCGCGTCCAATGCGCCGCTGGTTCCCGCGGTGACCACTTTGCGGGAGAGCGGCTTGCCGTGCCTGCGGGTCGTTGACGAAGGCGCGACGGTCGGGTTGTTGACGCTGGAGAACGTCGGCGAGTTCGTGATGGTTCGGGCCGCGCTGGCGGCCGCGCCCGGATCCCAAGTCTTGGCGAACGTTCGCGGATAGCCCCGCGTGGTGAGGTCTGAAACCGTTGGAACGGGAGGGCGTGGCTCCTGCTGAGAAAGGCATCGACCCGGCTCAGCAGGAGCTTCGCCCTCCCGGAATGAATTGCACCTTTCCGCGAGAGGTTCGACGACGTCTATTTTCCGGAAGTCTCCACCGGCACGGCGAGCTTGGCCCCGGTGAGGTCGGTGCCGTCGAGCTTGGCGTCTCGCATTTTAACGGCGACGAGTGTCGCCTTGATGAGCTTGGAGCCTGTCAGATCGGCCCTTTGAAGGTCGGCATTCGTAAGGTCCGCGCCCGTCAGGTCGGCCTCCGTGATCCTGGCGTCGGAGAGGTCGGTGCGAGCGAGATCGGCGTTGGATAGGTTGGCATGAGTGAGCACCGCGTGGGAGAGCTTCGCGCCGTGGAGGTCGGCGTTCTGGAGCTTCGCGCCGCGCAGGTTGGCCCCGGTGAGGTCGGCGAGTCGGAGGTCGGCGTTGCGGAAATCGGCTTCGCGGAGGTCCGCGCCTCGGAGGTCGGCTCCCTTCATGAACGCGTTCACGAAGAACGCTCCGTAGGCGTCGGCGAACCGGAGATCCCTGGCTGCGAGGTCGGCTCCCTTAACGACGGACAGGTCGGTTTCCTTTCCCGACCAGTTCGCCGGCTTGATCGAGAGGTCGATGCCGTCGAGTGCGGCGAATGAGCGGATTCCGACACGGTCAAGCGATTGCGGAACCCAGACTCGCGGATCCAATAGCGTTCGCTTCTGGAAATCGACCGAGATCTCTTTCTGGACCAGTCGCGTGTTTACGCCGTCGATCGCCCCGACGGACGTCACGTACAGCATCACGAACGCGCAAAGAGCGACGAATCCATAGATCAATCGGATGTCTTGCCAGGGCCGGCGCCACGAGAATGACGGCCGATCGGCCCCTCTCAGGGTCTCGATGGCGAGATGGTAAAAGCCCAACCCCGACCCCACCGCCGACGCGATCAAGACGACGTGCGTGCCGGTTACCCGCCAGTCATGCCCGGTGAGATATCGCGCCCAAATCAAGACGAGGGTGAACGGCACGATGCCCCAGGCTACCATGGCCGCGAGCCTCGCCTGCCAGAGCGTGAGCGCGGGGCGGGCTCGACGGAGCCTCTCGACGTGAAGGCAGACCAGGCTGTTGAGCATCCACGGGTGCGCCTTGGCGTCGAGCGGACGGCCGTCGGGGAAAACCGCGGGCAGGTCGGCGAGTTCTTCCCAGAGCCTCTGTAAACCGAGGTGAAAATAAAGATAAAAGCAAAACAAGAGCAACGGGCAGACCAGGTAGAACTGGATGAGCGGGATGTCAGTCCCCAGGATCGGCAGGCGCGACGAAGGGGGCGCTGCGTTGTTGAGGAGCTGCGCGTCTCGCGTCGCGAGGATCGTCAACCAGGTATAAGCACAGAGCAGAAGTGTAGATGTAAACAGGCTTGCCGAACTCTTGGACGTTTCCTGGACATTGGCGAGTCCTTCAAATTTCATGATCGCCTCGGGGAGCTTCGCGCCGGAGACGTCGGCCCCGCCGAGTTGTCCGCCGGAGAGGCCTCGGGCTTCCAGAAGGTCGGCGTCGCGGAGGTCGGCGTCGCGGAGAATGGTCTCGTCGAGGTCGGCCCCGTGAAGGTTGGCGGCGCGGAGAGATGCGCCAGTCAAGTTTGCGGCGGCGAGATTTGCGCCCGAGAGGTCGGCGGAGTCGAACTTCGCTCCGGTGAGATCGGACCCCGCGAACGACGTGCGGCGAAGATCGGCCCCGGAAAACTCGAAGCCGTTGAGCCTGACCCGGTCGAACGCCGCCCGCTCCCCAGTCACGCCGTCGCTCCGGAGCCACTCCTTGTGATCGGCCAGAATCGTTTCGAGTTCCGAAGTCGAGATTTCACGAAGGGACGGGGAAACAGCGGACGGGGACTCACTCACGGATCAACACTCCCTTGTTATTCTGCAAAATCAGCGAGGCGCTTGCTCGTTCTTAACGGGTTCGCGAAGCCAGACAGGTTGCGAGAACGTGCCGTTGGCGGCGACATCCCAGGCTTCGACTCGCACCCATTTTCGACCCTTGAGATTAGGCCGTAGGCTCAACACATCGTGCCCGTAGGCCCGTGTGTTCGAGAGGTCAATCCGCTCTCGAAAGACCTTCACGCCGTCGCCCGAGATGATCTCGGCGAAGTTCATCGGGAAGGTCCATTCCAGCTCGAATGTGATCTCGGCCTTGCCGTCAGCCGGGAGCGTTACGGTCCCTCCCGTGAATTTGCCGTCGATGATCAGGAAGTTGATGAGCACTTCGCCGGTCGTCACAAAGAACTTTCCTTCCTGAAGTGCGTTGAGCACCGGCCACCAATCGTCGGCGTACTTCGGGGCTTGGTCGATCCTGAGATAATTGACATTCATATGACCATACAGCTCGTGCGTATGGTCGATCTTGAAGACGTCGACCTCGCCGGGGACGTACTTGCCGGGTTGCCAGTTCGCCATGTCGTCAAGCAAGTCGAGAACTCGGAGCCCCAGGCGAGGTTCCGAAAGGTCGGCGGGCATCGCTTTCCATGCGCCGCCGAGCCACACCTCATTCTGAAAGTAGGAGCGGTCTCGGTAGGCGTTGGGGGCCCAATTCGATGCTTTGATTCGGGGATGGGCTGTCCACGCGAGCCCGCGGGTTTCTTTGAGCATGCGCAGCAGGTCGTTTTCATTGCCGACGTGGTAGACCTTGCCGTACTTCGGGTCGTCCTCCTCAAACGGCTGATTCGGCCCGCGTTTCATGGTCCAGAAAACGGGCTGGTTGAACAGGTAGAGCCAGTGGCCCGCGTTGGCCTCCTTCCGGTCCACGCGAAGGTGGACGTTCGCCTCCTCACCGGGTAGGAACGTAAGGCGGTCGTCGGAGAGCCGCTTGCATTCCTCAAACATCGCGGCCATTTCGGCGAGCCGAATGGGGCCGGGATCTCCCGGATGGCCGTCTCCGTGGAACTCGGCGAGGTGAACGACCCTCACGTTCATGTCCTTGAACATCTTCACGAAATCAGGCGTCGTCCGCTCTTTCTTCTCGGCCTTCTCCTTCATCGCGGCCATCGTGACCGCCATGTGCCAGTGGCTTGTGAACGTGGTGTAGCCGGGAAGATCCTTGAACCGGTCGCCGCGCGTCAGTTTGAGCACGTCCGCGAGAAGTTCCGTCGCCGACCCCGATTCGACCATGAAGAAAACGCCCATGTGCTGCTCGGTGCCGGGCGGGGCGTTGAACCAGGGGACGTAATTGCCGCCGCCGGTCTCGGTCTGGCGGATGCCGAAGCCGGGGCGGTCCTCACTGCCGCGGTGCCCTTTGCCGAACCAGACCGTTTTCTGATTGTCGGTGTAATCTCTGGGAAAGAAGAACTGGTGCGGCGGCGGGAAGCACGCAAGCGAGCCGTTGGGCGTTTCCACGGCGACCGCCCGGTGACGGACGGCGATGGCCTTGTCCGGCGATTCGGCCGTGAAGGGTTCTTCCTGAACCGTTCCCTCCGTGTCTCGCCAGACCGCTTTCGTCCAGGTCGAATTTCGCGAAACGAGGCCGACGTCGTACACGAATGCCCGCTTTTGTTCCTTCGTGCTCATCGCCGCATCGAGTCGGAACATGGTCATCCCGGCGTAGACCGTGAACCGCAGTTCGCCTGAGAACGGGCCTGCCGAGAGGTCACCGATCGCCACCGTGGCGCGTTCCGGGCCTCCCGTCACCTTGACTGAGCGGAGGTCGAGCTTGGACCGATGATCGGCATGAGGTCGTGACGCGGGGTTGTCGAAAAAGACGTTGAAATCACTCATGCCCGGCGGCCTGCCGGGAGGGTTGACTCTTGAGCCGACCGTCACGAAGAAGACGGGGTCGAGGCCGGTCACTACCGGATTCACCGGTCCATTAGGAGGCCCCTTAATCACGCCGATGCTCTTGATCAGAGGCGCGCCGGGGCGGAGATCGAACGACAACCTTGTCGAAGTCTCCCCCGACGCCGAAGGCCATGACACGTCGAGCCGTTCGCCGTCATGCCGGGCCACGACCGCAGGTTCGCCCGCCTTCGACGCGCGAAAGCCCGAAAGATCCACGGCGACGTCGGCCGCGAATGATGCGGTCGTGGTCGTCATGGCGACGATGAAGGATATCGATCTCGTGACGGTGCATCGCATCGATTCGGTCTTTCGGGAATACGACGTTTTGCGGCTGACGGAAGACTTTTAACCGCAGATGACGCAGATGAAATGCAATGAGAATACATTAATTTTGTTCGTTATCGTTATCTGTGTTTATCTGCGTCACCTGCGGTTCGAATCTCTGTTTTCACTTCAAATCGCCGTCAGCCGGGAATCTTATCAATCCCCTTCGGCTGTGGGATGTCGGGAGTGATGATCTTCCAGGTCGCGCCCATTTCCCGCACGGCGCGATAATCAGTCGGCTTGTAAGCGAATTCGAGGTAGGGCGTCTGGATCAACTTGCCTTTCGCGACGCGGGATTCCATCGCCGCATCGAGGACTCCGGTGGTAAGTAACGTCCGCTCGACAGGGTAGGGCGCAACCTTGTCCTTGAAGAAGGTCTGGATCGCGTGCGAGAGCGCTTTGAAGAGGTTGCGGTTCTCCCACGGGCCGGTGTAAAAACTCGTCGCGCGCGGCTCCTTATCTCCCACGGCCATGCTTGCGAAATTCCAGCGCGTGGCGGACGTGCCGACGCGGAGCATCGTGCCGCGGAAACCGTCCTTGTACGTTACGACGATCCCGTGGAGCTTCTGACGAGTAAACGGCGCGGACTTCACGAGCTCTCGAAGGGTCGGTTTCCCCGGCCCGAGTTCGGCGGCCATCGCGAGGTCCGCGAGCTTCGGATTCCAGACCCCGACCCCGGCCGCATCCCAGAGGGAGTCGCCTTCGAGGAACTGCACCGTGGAGACCCCTTGGACTCCCCCTTTGCGAGATTCGACCATTGACTGCAAGACTTCGAGCGCGTGGAAGTCGTAAGACTCCCTACCGCCGCCGTGGATCGAGACCGCGTCGAGCAATTCAGTCCCCGGCTCCAGTTCGAGCGGGGGCCGTCGCGTGGCCAGCGGCACGGAGCTTCCCGCCATGAAGGGGATTTTGCGGTCCCTGGCTGAGTCGTACATCGCCTTGGCCCAGTCCCATCGGTACGACAGGTGCTTATCATTGAAGATGGGGGCGACTTTTCGACTCTTGTCGAAAACGGCGACGATCTCGTCAAAGAAGCGCTTACGCGGGTATTCCTGCTGGCCCTTCTCGTTGATCGGGTATTTCCCGTGCTCGCCGATGGAGAGGACGGCGTCCACGGCCAGCGTTTCCCCTCCGCTACAGAGGGCGCCCGCAATCGTCGGATAGATCGGGATGTTGTATTCTTTGGAGAACGCTCGCGACATCTCGTCCTTCGGGAACTGGTCCACGTAGAGCGCGACGACCTTCATTCCGGAGAGGGTTTTCTCGCCGTTGAAGAGATAAGGGTTGACGAAGTTCTCGAGAATGACGTGAGCGTGACTGCGGTAGGAGAATTCGGTGATCACCGCCGCGACCTTGATCTCGGCGGGGTCTGCGGCGAGGCCAGGTCGGATTCCCAGCGAAGCCCCGGCCAGGCCGAGCCCGGCGGCACGGAGAAATTCGCGACGACTCTTGTCATTCCCCGTGAACGCTTCAGCCATGGATGAACCTCGCTTGAAACTCGTAAACATCAATGTATCGTGGATTTCGAGACTTCTGAATACAATTTCCAGAAACGCCGGATCTGACGGAGGTGGATCATGTGGTCGTTCGGCCCCTCACCGCCGAACCCGAACACGACGAACTTCCCGTTCTTGTAAGAGCGGGCGGCCGTGAAGCCTGTCCCCCAATCCCGGGTCGGACCCGGGCCTCCGTTCCCGAGGGACTTGATCAGGAAATCGGCCGTCTCGGTTGTGCTCGCGTAGCCTTCGGGGATCTGTGCCGAGTGCGTCAACAGGAAGGTCTTGCGGCCCTCGGCGGCCTCGGCGGCGAACTTGCGGAAGCCTTCCATCAGGGCGGTGTCGACCATGTGTTTGGCTGGGTCGCCGGTGTACCCGCAGTAGATCGAGTCGGCCATGATCAGGCCGTCGATCCTATGGAAGGAGGCGGGATCTTTCAGCAAGGCCCGGACGCCGCCGAACCCCGCGCTGAAGGAGCTGACGACGACGCGCCCGAGCTTCGGCGCGCTCACTAGTTTTTCGGACTTCAACGTGGAGAGCGTCACGTCCAGAAGTTTCGGGAACAGCGAAGGGTCGGAAAAGGGTGCCGTGTAAACGCTCGATAGCCCTTTCCGGTTGAACTCGATGAGGACCGCGTCAAGGCCCGACTCCACGAGCGCGGGCTCGACAACCGATCCCGAGCCGTGGAGGTGGAGGATCACATCGACGACGTCCCCCGCGCCCGCCTTGTAGCCATCGGGGACGAACAGCGTCGCGCCGAGTTCTTTCAGCTCGACGCGACGGCCTGCGGGCGCGTCCACTGGGGCGAGTAAGGCGAGCAAGAGGAACCATCCAAGCATTCGTGAGCCTTCCCGCCGACGATTAGTTGACCTTCGTGAAAACGAGCCCGGGGTCGTTCGCCCCGCCGCCCCCGGCCTGGAACGTGAAGCTGTTGGCGTCCTTCCAGATGACCTTTCCGACGAGGGGTTCTCCCGTGGCGGGGGCAAGGGTCAGCAAGTTATCGCCGAAAGACGACGAGCCGGCGAGCGTCCGCTTGCCCCCCTTGTCGTTGACGTCCCACGAGAACTTGCCGTCGGCCGCGACGGTCAGGCCGATCGTGGTCGTGGCCACGGGCTTCGCGCTCCATGTGCCGACAATGCTTCCGGCGGGGACGGCGTTGGCCGGCGGAACCGCCGGGGTCGGGTCGGCGGGGGGCGTGTCGTTCGGCGGCGCGGCGGGGTTGCCGGCCGTTGCGCTCGTGTTTTTGGCTTCGATTCCGGCGAGGAGTTTCGCCGAGAGTGTGTCGGCGGGCTGGAGTTTCACGACCTCGCGGA
>JAYUFP010000699.1:0-4178 GCA_043738665.1 Isosphaeraceae bacterium | reverse complement strand
CCGTCCGACTCCACGGTCGAGGTATCAATTCTTCCGAATTGTCAATGAGCGGTGGACGACACGGTCAGACAATCAAGGGGCCTTCGAGGTCCAGCGGTTTCTTCAGACCGAAGTGTTCGATCCGACCCCGGGCGTTCTCATCCAGGGGGTAGATTCGCAGGCTATCCTCATCGGGGTTGATGATTTCGAGAAGCTTTTCGCGGAGGAGAACCCATTCGGCCGGACCCACGAGGCATTCGAAGACGGAATACTGAACCCGCTGACCGAAGTCTTTGCAGGCTTGCGCTACGTGTCGGAGTCGACGACGTCCTGCGGGGGTAATCGTGGAAACGTCGTAGGTGATGAGGTAGAGCATGGCGGCCCATCGTTTGTTGACGACGAACGGAATCAGCGGATGATGCAGGGGGGATAACCCTCGGCGTCCCCACGGAGGTGACGTGCGAGAAGTTTTGCCTGGAGGTAGGGGAGCTGCCCGACGCGGACCTTCGTGCCGAGCACGGGGTGAGTCAGTTCCTCCCGCTTTCGCGCGACATAGGCTTGCACGAGTGCCTTTCGGCCGTCGGTGGTCATCTCGACAGACCCGCCGTCGCGGTTCAGGAAATCCTTAGGGCCGAGCTGCTGACGGTTGATAAGGGCCAGGACAAGTCGGTCGGCGATCAAGGTGCGGAACTCCTCGACGAGGTCGAGCGCGAGGCTCGGCCGGCCCGGGCGATCGGCGTGCAGAAAACCGACGTCCGGGTCCAATCCGGCGGCGGACAGCGCCGAAACGCAGTCGTGCGTCATCAACGCGTACGTGAAGGAAAGCAAGGCGTTCACACGGTCGAGCGGGGGACGGCGGGACCGTCCGTTCATTGGGAAGTCGTCGCGCCGGGAGGGTCGGATCAGACGAGGGAAGACGCCGAAGTAGACCCGGGCCGAATCGCCCTCGTGGCCGCGGACGGCATCGACGTCGGCCGCGCCCGGCAACGCTTCGAGGTGCTGACCGATCAGCGAGGCGGCGCGCTGGAACTCGGCGGGCGCATCCGGATCATCGGTGTCGCGCCCGGCCCGGAGGAGGGTGTGTCGGGCGTTCTGAAGTTTGCCGGCAACGAAAGCTCTGGCGAGCGCGACGCACGCTTCCGGCTTGTCGGCTCGGCGGAACTGTTCGCGACGGACCAACATGTTGCCCGACATCGGGGCGTCGATGCGCGCGATGACCCGCCCGGAGTCGCTCAGGAACGTCAGACTGACTCCCTGTTCGTGGCAGAGTTCCATCGCGCCGGGGCTGACCATGACCGGGCCGAAGATCGCGACGGAATCGAGGTGGTGGATCGGGATCGTCGCCTTGACCTTTTTCTCAACCTCGACCACGACGTTACGGTGGTCGCGGTGGAGGTACGACCCCGCAGTGAAGACATAGAGCGTGTTGAGTTGAATATCCATGAATACACTTGCTTTTTGGAGTCGGGTCAGTCGGCGCGGAAGAGTTGGCGGAGGTAGCTCGTGACGCGTGCGGGGCTGCCGAAGGCTTCGGGCAGGCAGTGGCCGCGAAGGGAGCATCCTCGGCACCTTGGCTTGAGGACGGCCGGGGGGATCTGGCCGCTGCCCAGCAGTTCGTGAAGTTTGACGACGGCGTTCTCGGTCTCGGCGCGGAGTTCGGGGGTGAACTCGACGTCGCGCCGGGACTTGCTCTGTTCGTGATAGATCGCCCCACTGGGGATGGCCGTTCCGAGCATTTCTTCGAGGCAAAGGGCCTGCGCGCAGAGTTGGACGTCGTCGTTGTTCCACCGACGCTTCTTACCGCGTTTATATTCGACGGGAGACACAACCTCGACGAGGGGCACGCCGCGGAGTTTTCTTCCCGGCTCGCGGCGGAACTCGACGAGGTCGGCGCGGCCGTAGAGGCGGAGGCGTCGGGAAGCGATCCAAAGCCCGCGTTCGGTGCGGACCCCTTTCCGCTTTTCGTACCCCGGCGTGTCGGCCCGCTTATGAAGTGAGTCTCCCTTGAGTGTGTGTTCGTTATGGACGTAAAGGCCGTCAAGGTGCCGCAAGGCGGCGCGGCGGTCGCAGTAGAGGAGTTGATTGAGCGCCGAGAGGGGGACGAGGTCGTCACCCTCGGGGTCGTTTGGCGTGTTGGTGCTCATGGGGCGTGCTTTTGTTGGGGGTTGACTCGACGATGTAAAACAACGCCTGGAAACCGCTTGGAGCGGCCTTGGTCGTCCCAACCTTCGACCTTCACCGAGTAGTCGAGGAAGCTTTGCGGCGGGCGGGTCTTGTCCTTGAGCTCGACCTGAGTCGACTCGAAAAGCTCATGAGCATGAGCGCATCCGAGCTTGGCTTCGCGAAGGTTTTGCTCGGCGTTGCTTGCGGCTTGGGTGCCGACATGTTCAAAGTCGAGCAAGCCACGGACGACCATGTCACCGCGAGCCGCCGAGCGGTCGTGATCGAAGAGGTGTGACATGGCTTCGGTGAGCAGGTCGTAATCACTTTGGTCGAACCCAGTATTCACGGCGAATGCCGGTGAGACGTAGCAACGGGCCGCGTAGAGACCGTAAGGGACGATATACTTTTGCCCCATGGTCCGCTCCTTCGCGGCGTCTTCTTCCTTGGTCACGGCGCAACGGGTGATCGTAATCTCCTGGGGTGAAATCGGGTCGTAGGACTGTCCGAAGGAGAACTGCACCGGCCCTCGGATCTGGCCGTAAGCCGAACCCTTCATGACTTCGTCGCCGACCGAGACCACCGCGCCGAAAGTGCGGATGTCGAAGTATTTGTTGCAAAGCCAGTCTTTGACTCGCTCGGCGTGTCTGGGGTCGGATTTGTCCTTGCCCTTGCCTTTATCTTTCTCGACGGCGGCAGGATCTTCGGTTGCTTTGACGGCCTCTGCCTGTAAACGATTGAGAACGGCCCCTTGTCGAATGAAGATTTTGTGCTCCTTGCCATTCGCGATCGGCGGGAAGAGTTCCACGTAATTGCGGATCTTCCTCTTGAGGCAAACGTCGGAGACTAACCCGCGTTGTGAGAGAAAATCGGTACGAGGCTGGTTGCCGGAGTCAGGATCGCCGTTGGGGTTGCCGTTTGTGACCTCGAAGAGGATCAAGATGTCATGGCGGTGGGCGATCGGTTGTGAGGCGCTCATGGTCGTTCAGTTCCTGGGCTTGAGGGTCGTTGAGGATCGTCGAGGACGAAACAACAGGGTCAGTTGGAATTCTCGGCAGTCACGGCTTGGGCGATTGCCTCCGCGATCGCAATGGCCTCCGCTGTTTTGGCGTCGAGTTGAGCGGCTGTCTTCTTCGCCGTGGAAGCGGCTTTCCGATCGCGCTCATCCTGCCCTTTTTGCTGGTGGAATCCCAGCGCGAACCGGCCTTGCTGCTGGGGGTTGAGCAGACCGGGAAAGTCCGGCTCACCATCCTTCCCAGTTCCCTTGAAGAGGAGACAGATCTCGTTAATCCGTGAACTGAGGGCGTAGCCCGCGGCCTTCTTCGACGGGTCTTTCAAGAGCTTGGATGCGTGATGTTTGGAGAGCTTGATGAGGTAAGGAAAGACGTTTCGGGGGTAGGCGGAACCATTGCCGTAAAAGCGTGCGACGATGCCTGCTCCGACTTGCCCCAAGGCGGCACGCTGAAGGTCGTCAAGCACGGCGAGCAAGCGACCGCAGTTATAGGCCGGATCGTTGGTTTCACAAAGCTGATGCGTGATCTCCATCGGGCTCTCCTTGGATCGAATAAGAACAAGTTTGAGCAATGCAAAGTGCGAGGTCTTGAAGCGGATACCGTTGCCGGACTGCGCCGCGGCGATCCGCAGACGGTGTAGGATGGGAGTAAGCAACGCCTTGGGGTTGAACCCGATTTCGAGGGCCGCGCGATAGAGGGCGTCGTAAACCCCATCGGCGACTTCAGAGGGCACTCGGGCCGTGGTCGCGGCAAGGGCGTAGATCGAAAGCGGCGGGGGTGCGTTCGTTGGTGTTTCCTCTCCACCTTTGCCGGCCTTGCGAGGCACCTCAATGGCTTCGGTCTCAAGGTGTTGGAACCAGAGCCTGAGTGCCTCGACGGCATCCTTCAGTGGTTCATCAAGCCAGCGACGGACGACGACGCGCCCTCCGTTCGCCGCGAACGTGACCGAGCGGAATCTCCGAGTGTTCAGCGCGGAAAAGTGCCTTCCCGAAGCCTCAAATTGTTTGAAGAACTCGGTGACGTCGC
>JAYUFP010000698.1:0-4192 GCA_043738665.1 Isosphaeraceae bacterium | reverse complement strand
TCACCCAATCCGGGATATCCCCTGCGATTCCATCCACACATAATAGGCCCGGGTCGACGAGGGGGAGAACATCGGGATTCTGATTGGGGGGCTTGGATGATATGCTCATGTCATGGAAAAACAAGGGGAACCTTTTTTCTCTAATCGGAAGTGGGCTTTTCATCAAGATCGGGCGCGTCGGTCAGTTGAGATTTGACACTAAATGACAGGCAAAGTAAACCTTCGGACCCTCGGAATGGTCACGCCCAAAGAGCTGGTCTTAAAATGGGTTCCACCAGTTTGGCGAATTCTCGAGCGGCTCCAACTTGACCACCATCTTGTCTTCGTTGCCTCGAACCCCGATCATGGCGAAATTCCCAGCCGCCCCGTTAGCGAGGCTCCCGCCGGAGATCGACCTGCGATGCGTCACGCCCTGGTGACTTTTTCCTTAATGCTTTCCTTCGCCGCGAGTTTTCTCAAAGCCGCGCCGCCGGATCTCGTCGCGACGACCGACGCACGGACCCCCGCCGAAGAAAAGGCCCTCTTCCACCTCCCCGAAGGCTTCGTCGCGGAGCTGATCGCTTCGGAGCCGGAAATTCATAAGCCGCTGAATATTGCGTTCGACGACAAGGGACGCCTTTGGGTCACCGACACGCTCGAATACCCGTTCCCGGTTCTGGACGGCAGGAAGCCGCGTGACGGCGTGAAAATCCTCTCCGACTTCGCCCCTGACGGGCACGCCCGGAAGATTCAGACCTTCGCCACCGGCCTGAATATCCCCATCGGCCTCTTGCCGATGCCCGGCGGAAACGAGGCGCTCGTCCACGGTATCCCCAACATTTACCGCATCACGGACAATGACGGCGACGGGACGTCCGACCAGAAGGAAGTCGTCTACAGAAAGTACGGATTTCGCGACACCCACGGCATGACCAACTCGTTCACCTGGGGCTTCGACGGCTGGATCTATGCCTGCCACGGGTACTCGAACGATTCGACCGTCCAAGGCGAAGACGGCAAGGCCATCACGATGCAGTCGGGCAACACCTACCGGATGAAGGCCGACGGCAACCATCTCGAATATTTTACGCACGGACAGGTCAATCCCTTCGGCCTCTGTTTCGATCCGCTCGGCAACCTCTATTCCTCCGACTGTCACAGCCGTCCAATCTATCAACTCCTCCGAGGCGCTTATTATCCGAGCTTTGGCAAGCCCGATGACGGCCTCGGATTCGGACCCGAGATGTGCTTTCACGAGCACGGGTCGACGGGCATCGCGGGGATCGTCTACTACGCCGCCGATCATTTCCCCAAGCCGTATCATGACCGGATCTTCATTGGAAACCCTGTCACGAGCCGGATCAACCAGGACACGATCGCTTGGACTGGATCGACCCCCAAAGCCGTCGAACAGCCCGACTTCCTGGTGAGCGACGACCCTTGGTTCCGTCCCGTCGACCTGAAGCTGGGTCCCGACGGAGCCCTTTACGTCGCCGACTTTTACAACAAAATTATCGGTCACTACGAAGTCCCGCTCACCCACCCCGGACGCGACCGAGAACGGGGGCGGATCTGGCGGATCGTTTATCGGGGGAAGGATGGGAAGGGGACGTTACCCGATGCGGATGCGTTCACGAAGCGAACGAATCTCGAAAACTTGGGAAGTCTAAACCCGACCGTAAGGACGTTTGCGACCAATCAACTCGCGCGGCGTTCTACTACGGATGCCGCGTCGCTTCGCGAGATTCGAACGACCGCGCAAGAGGGTGAGACAAACCGCCGTGTCCAGGCCCTGTGGGTTATGCATCGTCGAGGTGCATTTTTTTCCGCGGGAAATGATCGCCTTCCGACTCTTGAGAAGGCCATCGGCGACCCGGATCGCGCCATACGTGTTCATGCTCAGAAAATTCTTGGGGAGAGCCACTTTTCAGGTTACTTCCAACAATTCGCTCGTGACGGACTCAAAGACCCCGACGTTTTCGTCCGCCGCGCCGCCGCGGAAACGCTGGGAAGGCACCCCGACTCCGGCAACGTGAAGCCCCTGCTCGCCCTTCGGACCTCAGCGCTGACGGGCGACACCCACCTCGTCCACGTCGTCCGGATGGCCCTTCGCGACCAATTCTTGGAAGACTCGGCCTGGGAGAAACTCGAAGCCCTCAAGCCGTCCGACACCGAACTTGACGCCATCGCCGACGTCGCTCCCGGAGTGCATACGGCAAGCTCGGCCCGTTGGCTGCTTACCTACATGGAGAATGACCGGGGCAATTCCGGTGACCTCAACAGGTTCGTCACGCATGTGGCGCGTTATGGCGAGACCGGGGCCGAGTTGCGGTTGCTCAAGGTTCTGAAAGGCATCCCGAATCAAGCCCTCCTGGCGAAAACGGGAACCTTGAAGGCTTATCAGCAAGGGCTTCAGACCCGCGGCGTTGCGTTGAACGCGGAGTCGAAAGCGTACGCCGAGTCGCTCGCGTCATCGTTGCTCGACGGCTCTCCGCAAGAGCGCGCGGCCGGTCTGAACCTGATCGGAACTCTCAAGCTCGGCGGTTTGAATGGCAAGTTGGCGGCCGTTGCGGCGAACGAGAAGACCGGCGAAGGAGAGCGTGTTGAGGCTCTCTCGGCGCTCGAATCGCTCGATCCGACCGCCGCGGAGCCGATTCTGGCGGGGGTTCTTGCGAATTCCGCCGCCCCTGTCGGGTTACGAGAACGAGTCGCGGGTATGCTCGGGGCCGGGGGTCGGAAAGCGGGGATCGAGGCTTTGGCCGCGGCCTTGCCAACGGCACCGTCGCGGCTCCAGTCGGCCATCGCCGCGGCCTTGGTTGTTCGCAAGGAAGGTGCGGAGGCCCTTCTTAATGCCTTGAGCGAAGGGAAAGCCTCGGCGCGTCTTCTTCAGGAGCCGCGAGTCTTCGGACCGCTCGGAAACTCGGGCATCCCCAAGCTGGCCGAACGGCTGGTAATCCTTCAAAAAGGCTTGCCCCCGGCCGACGCCCGTGTCAACGCGTTGATCGCCACGCGACGCGCAGGGTTCGGCATGGCGAAGGCCGAGGCCGCCGCAGGCGCGAAGCTCTTCGAAACGAATTGCGGCAATTGCCACATGCTCGGCGGAAAAGGGGGCCGCGTCGGCCCGCAGCTCGACGGCATCGGAGTCCGGGGCGCTGATCGATTGCTTGAAGACATGCTCGACCCCAGTCGTAACGTCGACCAGACCTTTCGCCTCACCACGATCGCCTCGAAGGACGGACAGGTGGTCTCGGGACTCTTGCTTCGGGAGGAAGGCGAAGTGATCGTGATCGCCGACGCCCAGGGGAAGGAAGTCCGGCTCGCGAAAAACGCCGTCGAGGAAAGGACGATGGCCCCCGTGTCACCCATGCCGGCGAACTTTGCCGAGCAGATTTCCGAGGCGGATTTCTACAAGCTGCTGGCGTTCTTGCTGACCCAGCGCCCGAAACAATGAAGTCGGTCCGCATGGCGGACCCGATAGGACTTTGGAGTGCGGGAGCTTGCTCCCGCTTTAACGTCCGGCGGGCCGAGCCGGCCGCAAGAAAACCCGGCCTACAGGAAACCCGCCACAGGGTCCGGAAAGCCACGTTGCTCTAATGTAGTGGCAAGCCACCTCACTCCAAAGGATCGAGGTTCGTCGATCTTCGAAACAACGACGGCCGGCCCAAAATCCTCGGGTCGGCCGTTTGTTTTCTGGACTCGCGACACTCTCACCAGCCGACAGCAGGGACGAGGCTCGGCATCAGAATTGAGTCGTGGGCCGAGGTGCCCGGGGCGAGCTTGTAATCGTCGTTGAGGTACATGTCAGGATCGGTCGGGCTCAGCCGTCTCGTGTTGTGCCAGCCGACATGGAGGTCCGCGTAAAGAAGGTTCTGGCCCCGGCCGCCGTGGTTGGGGCTGTTGCCGTCGAGGATTTCGCGGTAATTCCTGTGCGCCGGGCCGTCGCCAAGCAACGGGGTCGTGGCCGAGTGGTTAGCGGCGACCGGGAGGACGTGGTTAGTCGACGGGTCGCGGTAACCGGGGTTGTAAGCGTAGTTTGTACACAGGATGTGCTTCAAGCGTTCCGGGTCGTCACGCTCGAGGCGGCAGATCGTATTGAAGTCGCAGAGTGGCTGGTGCTTGTGCGCCTTAACGGCCGACGGGCATTCCAGCGCGGCGAGGTCGGCCTCGGACAGCGGCTTCTCGTCGTTGAGCATCGCCAGGAAGCTTCCGACGG
>JAYUFP010000697.1:0-12501 GCA_043738665.1 Isosphaeraceae bacterium | reverse complement strand
CCTTCCCGGGGAACATCACCAATTCCGGCTTCAAATACGGGAACTATATGCTCCCGCTGGGGGTTGGCGTCGATAACGATCCGACGAACACCTCGTATGGTGCCTGGCCGATCTCCGGCGTTGACCCGCCGGAGAATACCGGGATTTTTGGCGCGTCTTACGCCGCGAGGGGCGCTCTGACCAAGCAACTCGTGGAGGTGGCCATCAGGGGCGGAGCCGCGGCGAGTTCACCGAGTAATGCCGGATATGACGGAGTCGACAACAACAGCAACGGAATGATCGACGAGTTGGGTGAGACCGGGACGGGTGCCAATTCGGTCTCCGTCGCCATCACCGGTCTGCTCTCTAACCATACGCATAAGACCGCGCGTTCGGAAGTGCTCTACGCCCTCCTTGTCGAAGGCCAGGGGCCGTTCGGCAGCCTTTTCAGCAGGGACGACTTTAACGACAGCGAGGTCAAGGACACCGACGGGGACGGCCTCCTCGAATTCATCGACGCCTGGGGAGAGCCGGTCCAGTTTTTCCGCTGGCCGATCGGTCATGTGTCCGACCTCGCCGACCTGCTTAACGATCTTCAAAAGGGT
Organism: Isosphaeraceae bacterium; assembly: GCA_043738665.1. Classification (GTDB taxonomy): domain Bacteria; phylum Planctomycetota; class Planctomycetia; order Isosphaerales; family Isosphaeraceae; genus JAYUFP01. Next base: position 11,917 of record JAYUFP010000697.1, on the reverse strand, counting down.
CCGGTTCAGTTCAGTAGCCAGCAACGCGGACTGATGCGTTATCTAACGTCATTCGACACCCGTGACCAGAACCCTCTCGATCCCGGCCAAAGCCTGATGGACCCGGCCTGGTGGGCGGGCGTCGCGGTGATCCCCGGCGCGTTTGCCAACGACAGTTCGCCATTTGGGACGGTTCAAGGGAACATGAGCGGTTCGGCCCTTTGGTTTCAAAACGCTTTCTTCGCCTTGGCCGATCCGAACGCGCCTTATTTCGTGGCGAACCCCCCCCCGGCCAACAGTCCCGGCCCCTGGGATCGCGGATTGTCGACGTCGAGCTTTTACGCCCGTCGAGCTTACTACTCGAAGTACCTCGTGGTATCCGGAGGCCCCGACAAGGTTCCGGGCGTCGCGACACTCGATTTACAGACCCTCACCGCGCTCACGGAATTCCAGAGCTTTAACCTCTCGACCGTCCGCTACGTGGGCGGTACGGGCTCCAATGGGGCGACGGTCAGCGACGTCCTGGTCGAGAATCAGGCCGCCTCGGCCAACCCCTACCGGACCTTACCGTACCTGTCGTTCGGCGCATCGCCTGTTCTCTTCCCCCCCGTGGGGGACGCAATGACCCTCGCGATCATTGAGGCCGGCAAGGACGACATCTCCAACCACAACGTCGCGGGCCCCGGGGGGTCAACCCAGTGAGGCATTCTCATATTCACCGAGACACCGGTCGAACACGAATCCGCCGCGGGTTCACGCTGATCGAGCTCCTGGTCGTGGTCACGATCGTGATCCTCGTCAGCGCGGTCGCCCTGGCGGTCCTCCCGGGCCTTCAAGGCAACTACCAGCTCACCGAAGGCGCAAGGCTCGTCCAGGCCGCCTTCGCCGGGGCGAGGGACGCCTCGATCCGCGCCGGGGCTCCGAGGGGAGTAAGACTCGTTCCCGATCCCAGCCTCTCTGACGTGAATGTCGTGGGTGGTCGCTTCGTGATCAACCGACTGATCCCGATCGAGCCCGCGCCCGACCTGAGTGAAGGTCAATTGACGTTCGTTCCCGAAGTGCTGCCGCCCGCCGGGCTTCCCACGGCAGGCAGTTATATGACCTGGACGTGGAACAGCGGCTATCCCCCAAGGTATTCAACATTAAAATCCCCTCAGCCCCCGCCTCCCGCAGCCCCGACGTCTTCGGGTTACAGCATTCACAACCTTTACGCACTCTCGAATTCCTATCCTTACCACACTCCCCAGGCGATCTTCGCGTCGCCGTTATTCCTGACCAAGCCCGTCCTGTCTAACCAAGTGAAGATGGTCGTGGAATCCAAGTTCCGGGATAACTTCACCGGTGTCGCGGCGGTGCCGAATCCCCCGACGAACTGGTTCTGGAACGTCCGGATCGGGGACAAGCTCCGCTTCAACGACTCGGGGCAGTATTACACCGTGGTCGGCCCGATGTCGGTGAGGAACCCTGAACTGTTCGTGAATATTGGGAACCCGGGGGACGCGGTCGCGAACACCGACGCCCTCCAGGTGCAATACACGGATGTTAATAGCACCACCCTTACGGTTTACCCGGAATTCCTTTTCCTGGTGAACGCGACCGACGACGACGGGAACGGTTTCGTGGACGAAGGATACAATAACGTCGATGAGAACCTCGACGCCAATCCGGATGACCTCGGCGAATGGTACGGCGAGGGACTCCCGAGTCCGTTCCATTACGGCGGTGAGCAGGAGCAATGGCTCGGGGCGCAGAACGCCCAGTCGCAAGTCGACAACACGTCGTCTTTGACCTGGAAGAATCCTCTTTCACTGCCTTACACGATCGTCCGTCGTCCCGTCCCGTCTCCGGGCTCTCGGGATATCTTGCTCCCCTCGTCGGTCGTCATCGACAACACGACCTGGAACTCAACCCGCGAGCGCTCGCGACTGCCGGACCCGAACAACGGCGTGATTGACATTCTTTTGAACCCCTCGGGACAGGTCATCCCCACCACCATCTATTCCACACCCGCGGCCTCGCATATCGCCGACAGCTTCTACCATTTCTGGATCGCCGACCGCTCCGACGTTTACTTCCCGAGCCTCTCGAACCCGGTCGGGAATTACCCGTACCTCCCGGTCCCCGAATCGATTCCGGGGTTTCCGACCGCCAGTTACACAGGCCCCCCCGGGACTTTCCTCAAGAAAGACCGACACCTCGTGACCCTCTTCACAAGGTCCGGCCAGATCGTCACGAATACGATCAATAATTTCGACCTCGTCACGCCCGATCCGAATCGACCGTACTTCGAAGCCCAGCAGGGCATTAGGGAGACCAAATGATCCGGCGATCGGCCCGACACGGGCGGGCGGGGATTACGCTCGTCGAGATCTTGATTTCGATCATGATTCTGGGGATCGGCGTGATCTCGCTGGCGACGCTTTTCCCCATCGGCATGGTCCGCATGAGGAACGCCCAGCGCTACACCCGAAGCGCCTTCCTGTTCGAGTCCGCCGCCGCCGACCTGGGTGCGCGAGACCTTCTCAACACGTCGTCGTTCGTGAACACGCCGATCAATCCCGGGCTGGCGGGGAACACCTCCAATACCGTCGGGTTCAACTGGTACTTCACGACAATTTCGGGCTACTACAACCCGTGGGTTCAGGACACCCCCGGGTTCGGCAAAGACTGGTATAACGGCGGCACCGCCGGAGCGTACCGAGGCTGGGGCGGTCAAGGGACGCAGAACTCCCTTGGTTTCGTGGCCGGTGAGGGCCTCCCCTGTGCTTACGACCCGCTCTGGCGTTTCCAGACGGTCATCTACCCGGACCCGAACGCGGCGGCGGCCAACCCGGTTGAAGCCCGGTTCGCCGCGGGAAGCGGCTTGATCGTGAACGGCGGGCTTCAGCGAGTCACGAACCTGCCGCCGGCCTATTTCCGGTCAATCATCGAAACCTTCGTGTCTCAAGAAGATCTGATCCTTCAAGAGTCCACGGGTCAGTACACCGACCGCGACAACGGCGGCGTCCTTACTTCGCCGAGCACCGTGGTGCCCGACCTGGATATGAACTCGGCCCCCACGATCGACTGGCGTTACTCCTGGTTCTTCACGGGAAGGCGTACCGACGCTCTGAGCGGCTCGTCGTTTGACGGGGACATCGCGATCTGCGAGAACCGGCAGTTCGGGATGGACGCGCTCCCCGGCGCGGCCAATCCGGTGGTCTCGGGCGAAACAGTCGTCGAGGCGGTCTGGGGCTACTCGACGGTCGCCGACACCTCGATCCCGATAAAGCTGCCCCCAGGCAAGTTTTACGGCTCGCGATCGGCGATGCGGACCGTGTTGTTGCGTTGGCCGACTTCCGTCCCCGACCCGGTCGTGCGGGTGGGTGGCTGGATCGCCGACGTGACGTACGAACGAAGCCATTTCCTCGCCAACAGTCTGGACCCGATTAATAATCCGGGACGGTACGACTTCCTCTATCCCGGTCAGCGCTGCCACTGGTATCAGGTCACCAAGAAGACGGACGTGGTCGACGACCCGGGCTTCGGAACGGGGGGAAACCCCACGCCCTACCGACGGATGACCGTATTTCTTGGCACGCCGTTGAAGGCAAGAACCCTGATGGATTCCGCAACCGGCGGCCCGGTCATCCCCGAAGCCGCACTCGTCATGCCTTGCGTCGTCAACGTCGTGCCGAGAACCGTTTATACGCGTTGATCCGTTACGTGTCCGATTTCCGAGTCTCCCGGACGGCCGGGCCGTCGATACTTAGCCTCCCGAGGCCTCCATGAAGACCGCCTTCCGAACGCCCAGGCCCGCGAATTACCGCCGCGGCGTCACGCTCATCGAGATGCTCGTCGCCGTCGCACTCCTTGTGCTGATGATGACGATCATCGTCCAGGTCTTCGCGGCGGCCACCGGCGCTGTCTCGACCCAGCGGGTCTACCAGGAACTTGATACCAGCCTCCGCCAGGTTGACACGATGCTCCGGCAGGATCTCGCCGGAGTGACCGCGAGGTTCACTCCGCCGCTGGACCCGCAGAAAAATCTCGGTTACTTCGAGTACATCGAGAACTCATTCGCAGACAACCAGGGCGAAGACGCCGACGATTGCCTGAAGTTCACCGCCAAGGCCCCCGAAGGCCAGGTGTTCACGGGGCGAATGTTCTTGCAGAACGCGATGAACGCGCCCCTTGGGGGCCTCTCCGCAGCGCAGCAATCCGTCTACTACAACTCGCAGCCTGTCACGATCACGAGCCAGTACGCCGAGATTATTTACTTTCTCCGCAACGGCAACCTCTATCGACGCGTCTTGCTGGTCGCGCCGGAACGGCAAAGCAGTGTTTATCAGGGGACGACCGGGACTGGGAGCTTTCGGTATTCGCCTTTCAACCCGTACCCCTCCGCGACCAGTCTCTCAACGAGCTGGCAGGGAATGAACGACATCTCGGCGCATCCTGCCGCGCCCCTCACAGATCCCCTAAAATCGGTTACCGCGCTCGAAGTCATCATCCTGAACACGCTCGGCGACTTGACCAACCGGGAGAATCGCTTCGCGTCTCCTCGTTTCGTCAACGATTTCGTTCAGGTGAGCGACACCACGGCGACCGCGGTCAATTCGTCAGACGGGGTGCCCGACGACCAGAACGGCGACACGGTTCCGGACTTCTGGCCGAGTCTCTACCCGAACGCGATCGCCGCGGGGCTGTTGAACGAAGTCGTTCCGACTACCGTAACGATGCGGCCTTACGGGTCGGCTTTGAATATGGCGTTTCCGTACATCTATCCGTACGCCTATTCTCATCCCGACGCCGAGACCCTCAACCTGGGTTGGATTCACTCCCCGAATCCCTACTACACGTCCGCGGTCGCGGGGAGCTGGCTCGCGGTGCTCAATCACCTGAACCATAACCCTCTTCTCGGCGGTGACAGCCTTCCCAGGCCTTACCATCCGACCAATTCCAGTCTGATCGAGACCTACTGGGGTTTCCCGACCTGGAGGGAAACCATGCACGTCGCCTGGACCGACCCTTATCGAACGATTGCTAGCGCCGGAATCGGCCCTTCCTTCGGGCTGGTGCCGCTGAGTGCGTCCTCCCAGCCGGCCGATACGCTGAACTTCCTGCCGCCGATGACCAACGCCTACATCCCGAACACGAATACCCAGATCCGCCTGACCCCGCAGCTTTATAACGATGGCTACGGCTCGAACAGTTCGTTCATCGCTTACACGGGTCTACCCCCAGCCCAGCAGGACGCCCTCTGGAAGCAACTCTTTGAAGACGACCTGATCATGACGGGAGTTCGGAGTTTCGACGTCAAGGCGCTTGATAATGCTTACGGGAGCTATGCGGACCTCGGCTGGGGCGACGACCTCCGGCTTTACACCCCTTACATCCCGGTCAAGCCCACCGACGTCCCGCCTTACCTCGGCCAGGGGATCAGTGGAGGGACCGCGATCAATCAACTTCTCGTCTGGCCGCCGAATGCGTCGAATACATCAACGACTTCGAATACTTTCGATCTTTACTCGCAGACCTTCGCCCATGAAGGGCGAATTCCGCCGCTGACGTGGGACAACAAACTCGACGCTCAAACGTTCTCACAGAACGTCGGCGAAAACAACGCCTCGACCGTCCGCCTTCGCCGGGTCTGGGATTCGTGGTCGACCGACTACAGCAAAGCGCCGGCGACCGGGGTCAATCCGAACACCGGTCAACCCTACGGGGCGGTGCTCGGCCAGCAAGCGATTTATCCGTCGTACCCCCCTCCGTACCCGATGCCGCTTCGTGGCATCCAGATTCAGATCCGAGTTTCCGACCCGCGCGGGGAGAGGGTCAAGGTCCTGACGGTCCGTCAAGATTTCTCCGACAAGCTGTGATTCGAGAGTACGCCATGAAATTCTCGTCACATAGGAACATGACGTCGCGAATTTCCCGATTCTTCGACCACCATTCGTAGGCTGGGTCTCGACTCGACCCAGCGCTTCGTGAACGATGACGCGATCCGTCGTTTCGGGAGAGCCGGGTCAAGACCCAGCCTACGTCACTCAGAGTTTCAATAAAAAAACACGGCGGTCTGAAGCTAAGGGTGACTCTCGGCTCTTCGTGATCCGCCGCCACGACCAAAGAATCCCGCGAATCGCACAACGAATCATGAGCCGCGGCCCGAACGGGCCAAACCGCCCATACCGTAAGCCGCGGCCGAGTTTTCAGGCACCGCACCGTACCGGAACGACAGGGGGACCCATCATGTTCGCCCGAACTTTCACTTCCAGAGCCAGGCGCCGGGGCGTTGTCCTCATCGTCGTCCTGGGCATGCTGGGGCTTCTGGCCATCATCGGCTTCACGTTCGCCACGTTCAGCAACCAGGCGCAGATCGGCGCGCGGCTGTTTCGTGACGCGGCCTATTTCCCCGACTCCACCGAGATGATGGACTACGCGCTCTCGCAGCTCATCGACGACTCGTACAACCCCCAATCGGTGATCCGCGGCCATAGCCTGAAGCGGGACATGTATGGGAACGACGCCACCACCAACGGCTTCGTGCCCGCCAGCGTGGGGGTCGCGTTCACCAGCGTCGCGGCGGGCACGGGGACCTTTGCGGGTTATGTCCAGTGCAGGACGAACATCTCGCTCTCGGACCCTCGATTTTATCAGCAGGACTTCACGCGCTGGCTGGTCAAGTTTTCGGGAATCCAAGTTCCCGCCAGTTCCGGGATCAAGCTCGGTGAAGGCGCCGCAGTCGATTTCTTTCTTTCGGGAGAGAGCTTCGAGATCATTAAAGACGACCGGACCAGCGGCTCAGGGTTTCGAGACTTCTATCTGGTTCCTCCTTACGCCAACCCGGCGAACTTCACGCGGATCAAGGGCTACAACTCTCCCGGCAGCACGATCCAGCGGAGTGTCCTACCCAGTCAGATCCCGACCCCAGTGGAGCCCAGCGGCCTGGTGTACGGCATTCCGACCGGGCGGGCGATGGTCATTGACGGCCGCTTTCTCAACGCCTTCAACGGGGCGGGTATCTCGGCGCTGGGGAACGACGGCGGGACGGCGAACCTTCTGGCCCGCAATAAGGCCGAGTACGGGAACTTCCGCTTCAACAAGAACATCCTCTTGGGCACGGGATACTTCCCGGGCCTCGGCGATCCCGACACCGTGGGGATGGACGAGGATTACGACGCCTGCGACCTCGAGAACTGGTTCCTTGCGATCCAGAGTGCCGACGGGCAGATCATGATCCCCTCATTCCACCGCCCGGGCATTCTCTCCGCGAACCCGACGAGCGCGATCACCCTGGCGAGTGACAACGATTGGAGGCGGACCTTCCCCCCCGCGGGCACCGCCGATCAACAACTCAAGGGCATTCGCGCGATGTCCCGGATTCTCCGCCCGCGACAGGTCGACGGCCATTCAAGCGTCTCGTTCCCCGACCTCATGCCCGACAGCAACGGCAAGATCACCTACGACGTCGATAACGACGGCGATGGCACCACGGACTCGGTTTGGCTCGACCTCGGCTATCCCGCGAAGAGGAATCCGGAAGGGCAACTTTTTAAGCCCCTGTTCTCATTCATGGTGATCGGCCTTAACGGCAAGCTCCCGCTGAACACGGCAGGGAACCTCAACGACCGCGACGTCAATTCCTACCCGACATTCAATCACGCCGACCACCTGGGCAATTCCCCCAGCGAGATCGACCTACGGTTCGCCCTCCAGAACTCGTTCGACAACTCGAACATCCCGTCATCCCTGTCGTACAATCCGCTCCTCCCGGACTCCTCCCAGTTTTACAGCCAGTTCGACGACGGTAACCCCGACATGACGACGGTGGGCAACGTCGGAAATATCCCATACACCCCGTCCGCGGCACCCACCGTTGCCCTCAAGATGGGCACATCCGTCGCCGTCACGCAACTCCGTAACCTGTTGATCGGGACGCGTGACTATGATTCCTCCCCCTCGGGCGGCGCCGTAACCAACGGCGATCTCAATGTCGTCTTGATCAATGGCCAACCGAAGAATTTCCCCAACGGCCTTGGCGACGCGCAGGACACATTTCAGGTTGACCCCACGTCGATCGCGCCCGCTCCATACAACAACGTAGTTCAGCGATTGACTCCGCCGGTGGCGGGTCGCTGGGGTGAGGAAGACGCGATCCCGGGAATCATACCGAACACCTATCCACCGATCGGCGGCGTACCGTCGGGCTTGTCGTACCCCATTCAGACGGTTTTGGGACCGCCGGTGATTCCGGCCCATTACGCATTGAACAACAATTTCATCCGCTCCGGACATTCCATTATCCTGAGTGACCCTTCGCTCCAATCCGGTGGCGATCCCAACACTTACGACGGCCGCGACGACAACTCGAACGCGTACGACTGGTTCCCGACGCCCGCCAACAAGGTCGGTGCCACGATACCGACCAACTTTCCCGAGCTTCAGGATCTCTACGACCTCGCCGGCGGCCTGATTCTCCCGTCCGAACGGGTTCGCCGGTTCGTCACGCCGATCGACACCTCCGGCGACGGCCAGATCCTCACGTTCTCGCACAACGCCCGGGGCGGTGGGCGTAACGGGCGACCCAAGAACGACGGGGCCGATGCATTTGGCCGTGTCAGCTTCTTCCACTATTTCCGTCCGCCGGGAGTGCCGATCGACATTCAGACCGTTCATACACCAGGAGTTGACGACGTCGTCGGCACGTTCGCCGTAAATGCAACGACAACTCCCTTCACCTTCACGCAACAACTCCCGGTCTGGCCGGACAAATCGAACAACCAGTATCACGGCTTCACCTCGTTCCTGTCCCCGTTCGTCCCGGTCGGCGTGAATAATCAAGGGGTCACCCCTCCCCAGTTCGGAATTTTTTACGCGGCAATGCCCTTCGATGACGGCTTCACCGGGAACTACGTTCATGAACTGAAGAACGCGGTAACCGTCTTCCCAACCTTCTCCTCGGTCATCAACTCGAAGGGTGTGCCCTTGCAGACGGCGGCCACCGCCAACCCCGCGTGGGCCCTCAACAATCCCAGCAGCTACGGGATGAATGAGGCCGACGAGGTGAACCTCTACACCCCGAGTCGGTTCGACTCGCCGTTCGGCCCGACCGACCTGGAGTGGCTCTACCGCTCTCAAGACGTGGACGGGGCATCGCTCTCCAGCCGGCTCTCGCACCTCGCCCCGGTCAGCTTCGTCTGGGCCAAAGATGCCACCCGCCGTCGCCGCCTCTTCGCGCTCGACTCGTGGGACCTGAATACCTATTCGTACGCCAATGACAACCCCGGCGGCATCAACGCCCCCGGCCCGTTCTCGCGGAACAGCACGTATCGTTCGGCCCCGCTCGCGAGTGCGAGCCTGAAGGCTCAGAGCGTGCCCACGCCGTCGGTCGCCCACGGCGGACGGCGGATCAACCTGAACTTCCCGCTCCCCGTCTCGAACAGCCCGATGGAGCCGGTCCGTCAGAAGTGGATCCGCGAGACTTACACGTTCCTCAAGCAGGTTCTCCCGCCCGCGTCCATCGACACGCCTGAGGAACTGGCCCAGCTCAGCCAATACGTGGTCAACCTCATCGACTTCCGCGACCCGGATTGCGCCATGACCAAGTTCGTGAACACGGACGTCGCGGTGGTCCCGCCGACGGCCCCGACTGGGGCACTTCCCGGCGGCACGCAGACGACTCTGAAGAGGTGGACCGGCGCGGTGGCCACCGCATACGACGTGACCATCCCGCCGAGCAACAATCTGAGCAATTACCTGATCCAGTACGGGATGGAAAACCCGCCCGTCGCGCTCAACGAAGTGCTGGCGTTCAACTATTATTCCGGTGCCACCGAGGTCGACGACACGACGACGCTCAACGCCACGAATTACAAGCCGGTGCTGTATTTCGAGATGGTCAACATGCTGACCAAGGACGCGGTCAACAACACACCCGACACCAGCGACCTCGACCTCACCGGCTGGGACGTCGTGATCATGCCCGATAACGCCCTGGGTCGGCCCGACCTGGTGACAGGGCAGATTCCGCTCCAGCCACCGACCGCGACCCCCCAGGTTAATCCAGTCTACCTCAATAACGTGTTGGCGTCCGTCGGGCCTCCAGGCGGGGCGAATCCTCCCATCCCCGCTCTGGCCGCCGCCGCGCAAGTCACCTTGCCTAACACCTTCAGCAACGAAGGGAACAATTACTATTACGTCTTCGGCACCAGCATCCCGAAGAACAGCGGCAACGGAAATATTCAATCATTGATGACGCAGGGGACCGGGGCCACGGCCCCCGTATATTACCCCCCGCAGACGAGCGTCAACCCGCTCGACAAACTGGCGACTCAACTGGCGTCGGCCGATTACCCTCCGAACCAGTATTACTGGCTTTACCTCCGTAGACCTCCGAATCCTTTTGATACCACTTACAACACCTCGAATCCGAACGACAACCGCGTGGTCGTCGATTCGTTCCGGTTCTACTACACGAAGGCGAACGGCACGGCCTACACCGTCACCACGCCCTCCCGAGTTGACACGCAGATCCAGGCACCGACCCCCGGCCTTGTGTACTCACTCGAACGGATGCAGCCCTTCCGGGGTGGGCATGGCGTCACTCCGCTGCCCAATCTGTACACCGGAATTCCGCCTTTCTCCACTTTCGCGTTGACGCCTTACGGATATAGCGAGCAGGCCACGAAATCGACGGGGACCGCGAAAGCCTTCGTCGGCCAGTATTACACAGTGACTAAAGTTACGGGCCTCGGTGTCCCCACGACGAATAGCATCCCGAACACACTGGGGGCGAACAACTCCCCCGAGGTCGACAACGCTTGGGATTATCTCCCGTTCAACGACCGCGACTTCACCAGCGTGATGGAACTTCTGATGGTGCCCGGCACCTCTCCGGGGCTTTTCACCAAGCAATTCTGTGAGCAGCCCCCGCCGATCGCGGGGCGGTTGCCCGTACCCGCGGCAAACGCGCCCAATGCCACATGGACTACCACTGCGGTACCGGCGTTCACCGGCAACGGCGTGCCGCACAGCAACCCCTATCTCATCGACGAGTTCTTCTACACGTCCACCAACGAGCCCACCAATGCCGCGCCCTGGCCGCATGTGGCGGCCACTCCAACGACCCTGGCGTCGCTGGTCGACCAGACCAGCGCGACCACCCCCAAGGCGGCCTATCCGTTCTACCAGTCGTTCAGCCTTGGGACGAAGGTGAACTCCGTCGGCGGCCCCAGCGGTGCCGGCTGGTTCAAGATGCTTGAGTTCTTCGATGTGCCGAGCATGGCCAACGGGGCCATTGGGCCGGTCCAACAAGGGTACAACTATGACTGGATGCGGCAAGACCTCCGCGCCGGTCAGCTTAACCTCAACCTGATCGTCGACGAGGAAGTCTTCCTCGGGCTGATGGGGACGTCGTTCTACGGGCAGATCTTTAACCCGAACCTCGGCGTCATGAACTCGGTCCAATTGGCGGCCGGCCAGACGCCGGCGATCGTCAACCTGGTGGACGACAACGGCGCTCCGATTCCGTACAAGTTCGTCGCCGGAGTTCCCTTCTATCCGAATATGTCCAACGTCGGGATCGTGGACACGTACCAGGATCCGATTTCGGGTAATCTCATCACCAACAATCTCATGAAGTCGTGCTTCAGCGACTTCTTGAAGATCCGCCACGGCGGTTCCGGGTTCATGTTCGGCTGGGGATCGGGGGGCGTGGGCTTGAACGGCAGCGTGGTGAACACCATCACCACACCGCTCGCCTCCGAACGGCCGTTCCGGTCACTGTCGTACCCCGACATCAACGCCACGATCATGCGGCCCGCCGCGCTACCGCCGGAGCCGCTCGCGCGGGTCTTCGTGAACACCACCACGAAGGCGGTGAATTACACCACGCCTGGTCTCTACGCCGACACGTCCGTGACTCCTTACGCTCCGATCAATTACGCCGACTTCGTTC
>JAYUFP010000696.1:0-12507 GCA_043738665.1 Isosphaeraceae bacterium | reverse complement strand
AGCCGTATGCGGGAGATCCGCTCGTACGGTTCGGAGGGAGGGGAGGCTCAAACCAATGAGCCTTCCCTACCCCTATCGTCCCCGACGCTCCGCGTCGTTCCGGCCCGAGCGAGACGCGGAATCATCGACGATTACGGCGGGGAGGGAGAGCCGCGAGTTGATGTTCGTCCTCGTAGACAACTCGGCCGACGATTCGTGCGGTAATCTGCTCGGCGAGGAAACCGTAATTGTCCAAGACCTGCGCCAGTTCCCACATCTTGTGAGAAAAAGGGCCGGCGTTTTTGTACCAGAAGATGGCCCGGATCGGGATCTTGTCCCTCGGCGGAAGGGTCAACTCGGCTTCGAACCAAGTGAGCAACCGATCGATCGCCCCGTGATCGTGAGAGAATAGAATCTCTTCATAACGAAGGTAATACGCGGCGCTGAACAGCCCGACACGCCGTGAGTCGCGCTCGACTCTCTGATGGACCACGAAGCGGACGTAACGCGCCATCACCCGTTCACCCGTTCTCACGTTCCCGCGGCGGAAAATGCGGACGCGGAGCGTCCAGGACGGCGTTCCCGCGCAGAGCGTGGGAACGAGTGATGGCGACGATCCGCGCGAACTTTCACGAGCAACGCGAACTCAAGCGAACAGCCCCTCGATCACCTTGCCGTAACGCACGATCGACACCGGCCGCCCGGTGGGGGTTCGGAATTCCTTGCTCGGATTGATTCCGAGTGAGTGATAGAAGCTCGCGGCGACGTCATCCGGAGTGATTCCGTCTCCCGAAGCGGGACCCATGGCCTTCTCGTCACTGGCGCCGATGACTTGCCCGCCTTTGACCCCTCCGCCCGCCATCAGCACGAACATGGCCCGGGGGTAATGGTCGCGCCCGCCGCGTCCGTTGACCTTCGGCGTTCGGCCGAACTCTCCCGTGACGAACACGGTCGTCGTGTCGAGAATTCCTTTCTGTTCGAGCGACAGGAAGAGGCCCGAAAGGGCGCTGTCGAGGTCGACGAGAAGCTTGTCCTTGAGCCTTCCGAAGTTGTCCTGGTGGGTGTCCCAGCCGCCGTTCGAGACGCTCACGAACCGAACACCGGACTCGACCAGGCGCGACGCCAGCAGGCAGCTCTGTGCGAACGGGCTCGCGTTGAAGAGCTTCGTGACCGACGGCGACTCCTGGCTGATGTCGAACGCCTTGCGGGAACTCGGCGAGCTGATGATGTCGTAGGCGCGTTGCGAGAACTTATCCAGGCCGTTGACGAGGTCGCTCTCCTTCTCGAACCCGCGGAAGGTCGTGTCGAGGTCGTTCAACAGGTGCCTGCGCTTTTCGATGTCCGCGACCGTCAAGCCGCGTCCCAACGTGATCCCTCGCACTGAGAACGGCACCCCTTTGACCGGCGTGTTCGTCGTGCTGAACGGCGCGTATTCGACGCCGAGATACCCGGCCACTTGCGGGGTATTCGGGATCGCCACGAATGGAGGCAGGTCCTTCGGCCCGCCGAGTTCCTTGTTCACGACGGCCCCGTAACCGGGGAAATCCAGCGAAGGGATCGGCCGGTTGCCCGTGTTCATGTACTTGGTGCCGAACTCGTGGGCGGCCAGGCTATGGCTCACGCCTCGCAGCAGGGCGAACCGGTCGGCGCACTGGGCGAGCTTGGGCAGGTGCTCGCTGATCCGGAGGCCGGGGACGTTCGTCTCGATCGCCTTGAACTCGCCGCGGTATTCGGCGGGGGCGTCGGGCTTGGGGTCGAACGAGTCGATGTGCGACGGCCCGCCGCCGAGGTTGATGAAGATCGCGTTCTTCGCCTTGCCGCCCTTGGTGAGCGTGGAACCCGCTTTTACGTCACCGGCTTCGGCGAGGCGAAGGAACCCCGCCAGGCTCAGGCCGGAGCCCAGAACGCCCACCCGCAGAAAGTCGCGCCGGAGGACGCCGTCGCAGGTCCGATTCGTCGGCATGGGAAAGCTCCCGAGGGGAATGGCGGATGATCGATGCTTAATGACGGATGACGAACGACGAAGGCGGTGCCTCTTGGGCATAGGCCATTGGGCATCGGCCATCGCGTTAGTGGTTCGTCACAAATTCCTTGGTGTTGAGCAAGGCCCAGAGCAAATCCCGCATCCCCTTGGCGTGGTCGCCCGCGGTGAGATATTCCCGGGCGCGTTTGGCCTCGGCCTCGGTCGGCTTCCGGCTCAGGGTGCGGAGGTAGGCCTCATGGACGACCGCGTCGGCGTCGAACGGTGTCGGCGGAGTGGGGTTGGCATTCCCCATCGCGTCGAGCCTTCGGCGGGCCTTCTTGAGTTCATCGCGACGCGCGGCGATCTGAAGCTCGGTGTCTTTGAGGGCCTTTTCCCTGTCGGCCCCGGCCTTCTTGAAGGTCTCGGCCTGGGATTCCAGCTCCTTGATCCGCTTGCGGAGCGCGACCAGCGACTGATCGGCGGCCGTGCGGTTGTTCTCGGTTCCCTTCGACGTGGCCCCGGTCCGCTCGTTGAGCCAGCCGTTGGCGCGGTCGATGTTCGCGAGCATCTCGCCGTCGTTCTGAAGATAGATCGACTGAAGAAGATTAGGCTCGTTCGACGCACTACAGTCACAATTCGTGTCACGCGGCGAGCGGCCGAAGACCTTCGAGGCGAAGTCTCCTCCGCCGTTCCGCCGGCCGATCGACGCCCCGCCCTTGGGGCCGATCGCCCGCTCTTGCAAGCCGGCGAGCGTGGAATTGACCGCCAGATCCTTAGAGTTCGCCGTCGCCGCCTGCGCCGCGTCGATCAAGACCTCGGCGGGCAGTCGCCTCAGCACAGACCTGCTGAAGTTCTTCTCATCGAGATGGTTTGACGCGTTGGTCTTCCAGCTTCGTTGATACGTGTCGCTCAGCAGGATTTCCCTGTGGAGCCATTTCATGTCGAATTCATGGTCGATGAACCCCTTGGCGAGGTAGTCGAGCAACGGGGCGTTGCCCGGCGGATTCGCCTGGTTCATGTCGTCGGGAGGGTTGACGATCCCCCTGCCGAAATCGGTCGCCCAGACCCGGTTCACGAACGCCCGGGCGAAGTACGGGTTGTCCTTGGAACGCATCCAGTCCATGACGGGCTTGCGCGGGTCGGTCGCCGTGGAGAGGTCGACGGCCTTCCCGCCCAGGAGCTTGGGCTGCACGTTCGCCACGGCTTCTTTCCGCTTGGCCTGCTGCTTCTTCTTGGCGGCGGCGGGCCGGTTGCCGGGGGCGACGAACACCTCCTGCCAGGGAACCGCCTTCCCTTCCTTCGCGAGCTTTCCGATCTCGCGCTGGAGCATCCCGCCCTTGAGCTGGTCGAGGCCCAGTTCCTTGCGGAGCGCCGCGGCTTTCTCGCGAGACGTCGGCGCGATGCCGAAGCGGATCGGGTTGAAGAACGCGGTGAACGACTTGAAATCGTCCTGGGTCCACTGGTCGAACGGGTGCTTGTGACACTGGGCACACTCCAGGCGGACGCCGAGGAACGCATAACTGAACGCCAGGGCCCGGTCTTCCGGCTGCATCATCTTGCGCGACCAGTAGTGCGGCATCGTCTCTCTCGCCGAGTAGTCCGCGGGCTTGGCGTCGCGGAAGTACGTCGACTGTTCCTTGATGAACTCCTCGTAGGTTTGCCCCGGCTTGCGGCTGGTCGCGAGCACGATCCCCGCCACGAGCTTGTCGTAAGGCGTGTTTTCGCGAATCCTCCGCTCGATCCAGGCGTACCATTGCGCGGCCTGCCGGTCGTTAAGGATGTTGCCCGCGAACTGCTTCGGGTTGTCGCCCGTGATGTCGCAAAGCTTGGTCGCCCACCATGCCGAGTACGTCGGCCTACCGAGCAGTTCATCGATCTTCATCTCGCGCTTCGAGGGGGACGGATCGGCGAGGAACTTCTCGATCTCGAGCGGGTTCGGCAAGGTGCCGGTCAGGTCGAGGCTGACTCTTCGGAGGAACTCGGAATCGTTGCAAACCTCGCTCGGAATGATCCCGAGCTTCTTCAACTTGGCGACCACCAGGGCGTCGATCTTGGTCGAGGTCGGGACGTCCGGGTACTTCGCGCCCGTCTTGTCGGAGACGGGTGAAAGGATCTGGGTCACGGCCACGCCGTTGTCGTAAAACGCGACGACGTGCGTATCGCCTTTCCCTTTGCTGGTGACGACCCCGGCCTCGTTCACCTCCGCAACCGACTCGTCATTGGTCCGGAAGCGGCTGATGCAGGTGACGTCCTCGGCGGTGCCGTCGGCCCAGTGGGCGACGACCTTCAACGGGATGGTTTTCCCTTCGGCGTTGAAGACGATCTCCGAAGGCGTGACGTCGAGCCTGGCGAACCGGACGTTTCGCGTGACGGTCTTCGCGCCTTGCTCGATCCATTTCGTGAACAGGTGATAAGCCCAGGAATCCGCCTCCATCCGCTTGCCCCCTTTATGAGGAATGGCGAGCGTGGGTTTCTCCAGGATCTTGCTGAGTTCGGGAGCCTCAAGGTCGACCCGTCCGGAATCTTTCGCGAGCAAGGCCTCGTGATCGGCCTTGAAGTCGTACCCGAACAGCGAGAGCCGAAATCCGCCGCGCCCCTGGAACGAGCCGTGGCAAGACCGGGTGTTGCACCCGAGACGCCCCATCAGCGGAAGGACATGGCGCTGAAAGTCGGGGATTTCAGTGGTCGCCTCGTTCGCGAACCGTTCCGCGGCCGGGCGGATCACTTTCGCGGACGATCCCGGTGCTTTCGCCGACGAATCGGCCGCCGTGATCGGTAGCGTGAGAGCGGCCGCCGCCAGAAGAAAGGCCGTGCTCATGGCGATCAGCGCGATCAAACGAGACTTCATGGCCGAGGCTCCTGCTGCCGGATCTACAGTACCGCTGCGTTGCTAAGAAGTTAAACCCGCAAGATAGAGAAGGGTGTCGCGATCTTGTTCCAGGGACTCGCGAGCGAGCCGAGATAACGTGGGGACTGATTCTCGCACATTCCGGCTCAGTGAAAATCGAGTGCGTGCGTGCAATCCACGCGGACGATTCGCCAGGGCGATAAGTGTTAACAGTCGTTTATAATTCATCCGCGACGCTTTTTCCTCTCACTCCTCGCCCGATCCAGCGCTCGAACGCGCCGCCGACGCACCCGATCATGAAACCGATCACCGCGCCGCAAGCTGGCATGATGAAGACAGGCGGGATGGTCGACGGGAAGACGAAGAGCGGGAGGATCAGTCCGATGGCCCCGCCTACAAGCATGTATCGAAAGCCCCACGCAACCACAGTCCGCTCGGGGCGGTTCTCAGGCGCGCCCGGCAGGAGCGAACTTTCCGGTGCTGCGTAAGGGTTAGGGTAACTCATTCCGTTCGGTCTCCCCCTCGGAACCGAGAGCAAGCGCCAACTGTCATCGATACTTCAGGCGTTCCTAAAACGTCACTGAGTTTTCGCAAGGGCCATGGCCAACCAAGACTCGGCTTCAAGGAGGTCGTACCGGGCTTCCCACATGTCGGGCTCAGCTTTTAAGCCAGCCTTCTGCATCACACCGACCTGCTTGACTTCTTCGTTCATGCGGGCAACATAAGCCTGCAAGTCCGCGATGACTTCACCCCTCGCGCCCCCCAGGTCGCGCCGAGTCTCGGCGATGCGTCGTAACCAGCGAGTTCTTTCTGCGTTAGCCTGATCGGTAACTTGGTCATGAAGATTATCCAGAGCCTTCCGCGCCAACTTGATCCGCGACTCGGCCAAAGCGCTGAGTGTAGGAAGCTTGGACGTGGGATCAGTCTGACCCGGAACGACCGGCTCCTGCCCCCTCGTGGGCACAAGAAGGGGTCCCAGGCCGACCGCAATGGCCGATGCGACGAACGCCATGATCCACGCCGAGATGATGGGTTTCCGCCTCATAGCTTATCCCCCTTGGATTTCCCGAATCGTAAGCCCTGTTCTATAGCTCAGGCGTATCACCGAGCGGCGGATCTGGGAACGGGTTGCCCCGCGTATCCAGCTCTTGCCAGTCGCATTGTTGACGCCACTCGCCGTTGCTCCGTAGGTATTCTACGAATGCTGTTTTGACTTGCTCTAATGTTAAGTCGCCTTGAGCCTGATATTCCTTCATTGCGACCCCATCTATGTATTGTAACGTCCAAGGCTCCGAGCCGGTTCTCTGAATGAATGCCCAGAGTTCCTGGACCAGAGGATCATCGGGAGGCGCACAATTCGAGGGTGTCCCCCGACAACCGGCTTGGATGAAAACATCGTCCGAAATCCAAAGATGAGCAAACTTCCCGATCGCTTTGTCGTCGAAGGCTTGCACGATGAGGGCCTCCGAGACGTTCTCCATGTCAGGCAGGGTTTGAGACGAAAAGCGCAAGCCACACTCCTTATCAAAAGCAAATCTCGACTCTACTCCAGCCGTCACACTTTTCCATCGACGTAAGCCGGCCGTGTCTCATTCGATCGCCGAGGATGCGAGGTCGTCGAAATTCAAGGCCACTTCGAGCCCGGAGCATGCCCAATCGACGGGATAGACGCCCCGGCCCGCCCAGCGATGAAAGCTCGAGTAAGGCCAGTCACGCGGGCACCGTGAATGTCCGTGCTTGACCGGGTTAAAGTGAAGGTAATCAAAGTCGAATTCATCCCGTAACGTGTGCTCCCAATATTTCGGTTGGAGGACACCGCGGCGACCGTCGCCTCCCGTCCGTTCGCGGTTGCTCGAGACCGCCGGCGCGGAGCCATCGCGTCGTGAACTCCTTCTTAATCCAACCCAACCGCGCCGGATAGCGTGCGTCGCCTTCGGGCAGCATCCAGATCGTGTGGAGGTGATCGGGCAGGAGCACGATCGCGTCGATGCGGAACGGCCACCGTCTCCGACACTCGGCGAGGACGGATTTCAAGATTCCCCGCGAGGCGTCCGAGCACAGGATTGCCGCCCGTCGGTCCGACACGACTGTGAAGAAGTAACACCCGCCCGGTTGAAAGTTTCGACGGAAGTCCGGCATGGGTCATTCGTGCCCCATTAGAATTCGGCCGGCACAGCCGGCCCTACTTGATTCCCGGGCCGGGGAGGAATTCCGGCGCACGACCCCGCCCAGAAACCTTAACCCCTGGCGAAGCGGAAAGTTCCGGAATCCCGATCGGATACCGATTTTGACCGCTCCCGGGCTCGGGCGTGTCGGAAATCGGGGACTTGTCGGCGACGCACGGCTGCGAAGGCCGTTCGGCCACGACCCTCGAGCCTTCAGTCCGGCCACGCCGTCGGGTATCCTTTAACATGGAGAACGGCCCGCATGATTCGATCCGCCAGGGAGATTCCCACACGATGAGACGTCCCAGAGCCTTCGTGCTGATGGTTGCGGCCTTCTCATTGACCGCCGCTCCCGCGTTCGGGGCCGACTCGAAGCAAAAACCGCTCGAATTTAACCGGGACGTGCGCCCGATCCTCTCCGAAGCCTGCTACCAGTGCCACGGGCCCGACCGCGCCAAGCGCAAGGCCAACCTCCGGCTCGACGTCCCTCAGAAAACCGGCGGCCTCGTCGGCCTGACGGGGATTCCCGTGATCACCCCGGGCAAGCCCGAGGAGAGCCTCCTCATCGAGCGCATCCTCAGCGACGACCCCGACGAAAAAATGCCCCCGGCCGATTCGCACAAAACGCTCACGGCCTCGCAGATCCAGACCCTGAAACGCTGGGTCGTCGAGGGGGCCGAATTTCAAGGGCACTGGGCCTATCTGCCGCCGGCCCGGCACGTGGTGCCGGACGTCCCCGACGCACCGTCCCTGTTCGTCCGGTCTTCTATCGATAAATTTGTCCTGGCGACACTCCAGGATAAAGGCCTGAAGCCCGCGCCCGAGACCGACCGGGTGACCTTGATCCGCCGCCTCAGCTTCGACCTCCGCGGCCTCCCGCCGACTCCGGCCGAGGTGGATGCGTTCGTCAACAATATGGCCCCCGACGTGTTCGAGACCCTCGTCGACACGATGCTTGCCTCCCCGCAATACGGCGAACGCATGGCGGCGCTCTGGCTCGACCTCGTCCGCTACGCCGACACCGACGGGTATCACGGCGACAACCATCGCGACGTGACCCTCTACCGCGACTACGTCATCGACGCCTTCAACCGCAACGTCCCGTTCGACATCTTCACCGTCGAACAACTCGCGGGCGACCTCTTGCCCAAACGCGACGAGCGCGCGCTGATCGCGTCGGGATATAACAAACTGCTGATGACCACTCGCGAAGGCGGAGCCCAAGCCAAGGAGTACACCGCGAAGTACGCCGCCGACCGCGTGCGGAACGCTTCCACCGTCTGGCTCGGGGCGACGCTCGGTTGCGCCGAGTGCCATGACCATAAGTTCGACCCGTTCACCACCCAGGACTTCTACAAGTTCGCCGCGTTCTTCGCCGACATTCAGGAAGTTGCCGTCGGTGAGCCCGAGCCGACGAAAGTTCCGACTCCCGAGCAAACCGCGAAGGCGAAAGCCCTGGACGCCGAGATCGCGGCGCTCCAGAAGACGCTCGACACCACGACCCCCGCGCTCTCCCCTTCGCAGAGCGAGTGGGAGAAGTCGGAATCGTCGCGTTCCGTGAACTGGAGCGTCCTCAAGCCGAGGACCGCCGTCTCCGCCGGAGGCGCGACGCTATCGATTCTTGACGATCATTCGATCAGGGCTTCGGGGAAGAGCCCGGACATCGACACCTACACGATGAGCTTCAAAGAGACGGTTTTGAATGCGACGGCGCTTCGCCTTGAAGTCATGTCGGATGGGTCGCTCCTCCAACTCGGCCCCGGGCGCGCGAACAACGGCAACTTCGTCCTCAACGAGATCAAGGTCGCGGTCGAAGGCGTTCCGGTGACGTTCTCGAACGCGACAGCCACATTCTCACAGGTGAGTTTTCCGGTCGCTCACGCCGTTGACGGCAAACAGGAGACCGGCTGGGCCTTGCAGCCCGAGTCCGGCCGTCCCAACGTCGCCGTTTTCGAGGCGAAGCGAGATTTCGGCACCGATCGCGAGAGCGTTTTGAGCGTCACCATGACGTTCAACCACGGCGACCGTCACACGTTGGGCCGGTTCCGACTCTCGGCGACCGCCGCCGCGAGGCCCGTCATGGCCGCGTACGTTCCCGAGGCCGTCGCCGACGCCCTTGCCATCCCGTCCGAAAAGCGTGACGACGCCCAGAAAAGGACACTTGCCGACTATTACCGCACCATCGCCCCCGCCCTCGAACCGAGCCGCCTCAAGCTCGCAGCCTTGAAAAAGGCGAAGCTCGACCTCGAAACGAGCATGCCGGTCACGCTCGTGACCAAGGCCGGCCCCGCGCGGATGACGCGCGTCCTCCCGCGAGGCAACTGGCTCGACGATTCGGGGACCGTCGTCACCCCCGCGGTCCCGGCCTTCCTCGCGAAGCCCGGCGAATCGCGTCCCTCACGACTGGATCTGGCCCGCTGGATCGTCTCGAAGGAGAACCCGCTCACCGCCCGGGTGTTCGTGAACCGGGTCTGGGCGCTGGCCTTCGGCCAAGGGATCGTCGCCACGCCCGACGATTTCGGCTCGCAAGGCGCCTGGCCCACGCACCCCGAACTCCTCGACTGGCTGGCGACTGATTTCGTCGAGCAGAACTGGGATGTGAAGCGCCTGGTGAAACAGGTGGTCACCTCCGGGGCTTACCGGCAGAGTTCGGCCACGTCGAACGAACTCAAACAAAAAGACCCGTACAATCAGTGGGTCGCCCGCCAGGGCAGGTTCCGGATCGACGCCGAATCCGTCAGGGACACGGCGCTCTCCGTCAGCGGCCTCCTGATCGATCAGGTGGGAGGCCCCAGCGCCCGGCCGTATCAACCCGCGGGCTACTGGTCGCACCTGAACTTCCCGAAACGGGAATACGAGCCCGACCACGGCGCAGGGCTCTATCGTCGAGGGATCTACACGTACTGGTGTCGTACATTTTTGCATCCAAGCTTGCTCGCGTTCGACGCGCCGACCCGTGAGGAATGCACCGCGAAACGGACCCGTTCGAACACCCCGTTGCAGGCATTGGTATTGCTGAACGACCCGATCTACGTCGAAGCGGCGCGAGCGTTGGCCGAGCGAGCGTTGCGCGAAGGCGGGTCGTCGGAATTGCGGATCGACTGGGTCTATCGCAACGTGCTTTCCCGAAAACCCAGGCCAGAGGAAATGGCGGTGGTGCTCGGGTTACTCGATAAGCATCGCGCCGACTATAAAGCCGACCCCGCCGCCGCGAAGGCGTTGATTCATACCGGCGAAAGGGCGGTTCCCGTTGCGCTTGACGTCGTCGAGCTTGCGGCATGGACTTCGGCGGCGCGGGTGATTTTAAATCTCCATGAGACGATCACGCGGAATTAAGATTCCTCGAAGGGAGGCGATCATGGCGACCGTGACGGAAACATCGACCGAGAAGGCGAACGCATCTCAAGTCCCCATCGGAGAAGACAGGTGGGTTGAGTTCCCGGCGACCTGGAAAATCTACAACGCGCTGTGCGCCCGCCGCGGCGAGAAAAGCCGGCCGAAGTACACGTTCATCGACGGGAGGATGTTGGTCGTGTCACCTGGGCATTCTCACGAATCGTTTGGTTCTCGCGTGATCGCGCTGATCCAGGAAATCGTTGTCGAGCTCGCGATTCACTGCCATGTGGCCGGGAGTGTCACGCTCAAGAAGACGGCGAAATCGAGAGCGGGGACGGAAGCTGATGCAACCTATTACTTTCGCCATTTCAAATCGATTCAGGGGAAGGAAAATCTCGTCATGGGCGTCGACCCGCCTCCTGACCTGGTCGTTGAAGTGGTTATTTCGCACCCGGAAATGAAGGCGTTGGAAGCTTACAGGAGGTTCGGTGTCCGCGAGGTCTGGGTATGCAAAAAGTCGGGCCTGGAATTCCTCGTATTCGGTGAAAACGGCCGATACGTGACTTCGCCCCACAGTGTTTGTCTGCCATTCCTCTCCTCGAAAGAGTTGGAACCCTGGGTTTACCAGGACCATCGAGGGAATGACACGCGTGTCCTGAAGCAATTCCGCGCCTGGGTCGCGGAAACCCTCGCCCCCCGACATCAGCAAGATCCCGAAGCCTGATCGACATCGGATCAAAGGGAACCGGATTTTTGAATCTCGAACGGAGGTCCTCGTGGCGACCGTGACCGAATCCCCTCCCGAAACGACCTCGACTTCTAGAATCCCCCTTGATGGCGACACCCGGGTCCAAATTCCCGCGACATGGAATATTTACACAGAGTTATGCGAATTGCGCGGCGACAAGAGCAGGCCGAGATATGTCTTCGTCGATGGGAGGTTGACGGTCGTGTCACCGGGTATTCCTCACGAGGGAGTGAAAACGCGTCTCGGCGGACTCATCGAAGACGTCCTCGTCGGCCTTCGAATCGAAGCGTATCCTCTTGGCTCGGTCACGCTCTTAAGGTCATTAGAGCCTCTCGCCGCGGCAGAAGCCGACGAGACTTACTTCTTGACCAACCTGGATCGAATTCGAGGTAAGGACAGTCTCGTGATGGGCGTGGACCCCGGCCCCGACCTAGGGGTCGAAGTTGTCGTTTCCCACCTGCCGGGCGATTCGCTCGAATGCCATCGGCTGTTCGGCGTCCGGGAGGTCTGGCTCGTCGAGGACGGTGAACTCTCGATCCTCGTGCTCAGCGAGAACGGCCTGTATGAAGCATCTCTCAAGAGCGTTTGCTTCCCCTTCCTGACCGCCCAGGAAATGGCCCACTGGGCGTTCCGTCAGGACATCGACAATGAGATCGAGCTACGGTTTCAATTCCGCGCCTGGGTTTCGGAAACACGAGTGCTCCGCCACCGACCTAACGTGTAGCGAGCCCAGTCGCGTGCGTCGTCAAGACTCGCCTTTTCCACTGTCATGCGTCGGGGACGGATTGAATGGCGACATCTGAATTCCTTATCGGTGTCATGTATCACGAGCCGGAGGCTTACGATCAGTGGAATCGCGGCCTCATCGAAGACTATGAAAGCAGCACCGGGCTGTTTGTGGAGGCCGACTCAGCGGAGGCGGCAGTCGCCTGGGGTGAGCGAGTCGGGCAGGAGTTATTGCGGCATGTCAATGGAGGTGCCTCGCTTGACTGGAAGTCTCTCGGATATTTCTGCCGGCTCGAGGAAACGCCCAGGGATAGCGGTTGGGGGCATTGTTTGGATTTCTTCCAGCACATTCGGGTCGGTCAGTGGCCGGACCTTGATCTCATGACAACTGAGGTATACACACGTTGGCTGGAGTCGCGGACCACCTAAACCTCGCGCTATGGCGGACCCGGCCGTGTGGGCACGATATGATCGTTCGAACGGATCTGGTTCGTGGCCGATCCACTGACATTGCCATTAACCCGGTACGGTACGTCCTCAAGACGCACCGTACCCACCACAGATTGAAGAAAGGTGCGTCTTGAGGACGCACCCTACGAGGCGATCATGTCCACCGCAACCCCGACAAAACCCGACCCCGGTTCCGAACTCTGGGTTCAAATGCCTGCCTCGTGGGACGACTACCTCGCCTTGAGCATCACGCGGGGGGATCGGAGTCGGCCCCGCTACACGTTTATCGACG
>JAYUFP010000695.1:0-4211 GCA_043738665.1 Isosphaeraceae bacterium | reverse complement strand
ACGGATTGCGTCCGAGGGTCGGACAATCGTCATGATACGGCTTGAACGGCGATTGTCCCGGAAAAAGACGCCCGACGCACCTTTGAGGGGTGTATCGGGCATGAGTATCGCAGTCCTGACCGTCAATCACTCGACGATATGCCCGTGCGGCAGCACATAGCCGAGTTCGAGCAGCTTGGCGACGATCACATCGACGCACTGTTCGACCGACTGTTTGCTCGTGTCGAGGGTCACTTCGGCATTGGTTGGCGGCTCATAGGGGTCATCGACGCCCGTGAAGCCCATGGGCTTGCCTTCCTTGACGGCGGTCCGGGCCTTGGCGTACAGGCCTTTCACGTCGCGGCTTTCGCAGACGTCGAGCGGGGTGTCGCAGTAAACCTCGACGAAGTTCCCGTCCGACGTCTTGCGCGCCTCGTCGCGGACCGCGCGATAGGGGCTGATCACCGAGCAGAGCGTCGTGCCGCCGTGCTGGTTGATCAGGCCGGCCACGTACCCGACGCGCCGGATGTTCGTGTCGCGGTCTTCCTTGCTGAAGCCCAGGCCTTTGGAAAGGTGGGTGCGGATCTCATCGCCGTCGAGCGCCGAGACATTGCGGCCGTACTCGGCCAGGCGTTCGACCAGGCCGTGCGCCACGGTGCTCTTTCCCGAGCCGCTCAGGCCGGTGAACCAGATGGTCAGCCCCTGCCGGAACTTCGGCGGACTGGTCTCATTCAGAATCGCTGCCACGGCAGGTCTGCTGAACCATTCCGGAAGCGGGAGGCCTTTCGCGAGGTAGTCGTCGCGGACTTGGGTTCCGGAAATGTCGGCCGTCTTCACACCCTTGGGAACCTCATCAACCGGCGAGTAGCGGTTCTCATCGGGCAGGTAGACCATCTGCTTGAAGTCGACCATGCCCATGCCGATCTCATCCTTGTACTTCGCCATCGATTCCTGGGCGGCGTACGGCGAGTAGAACGGCTTGCCGGTCGAGTCGTTGCCGGGTCCGGCGTGGTCGCGGCCGACGATGAAGTCGGTGCAGCCGTGGTTCCGGCGGATGATCGCGTGCAGCAAGACCTCGCGAGGACCGGCCATCCGCATGGCGAGCGGAAGCAGGCTCAAGACGACCGAGCCGGGCTCGTAGTAGTTATCAACCAAGGCCCGGTAGCAGCGGACGCGGGTGTAGTGGTCGACGTCGCCGGGCTTGGTCACGCCGACGACCGGATGGATCAGAAGTCCGCCGCCGATCTGCTCGGCCGCGCGCTTGGTAAGTTCTTCGTGGGCTCGATGCAGCGGGTTGCGGGTCTGGAACGCGACGACCTTGGTCCAGCCCTGCGACTTGAAGTGCTCGCGAAGCTCCGCGGGGGTGCGCCTGAGTTCGACGAAATCGTAGTGCGGCGGCGTGCGAAGGACTTCCAGCTTGCCCGCGGCGTAATGGCCGGGCTGCTTGTTCAGGTAGGCGACCGCCGGGTGCTTGGCGTCGGTCGTGCCGTAGGCGTTCTTGGCTTCGTTTTCTTTATCAAGGGCATAGATTTCCTCGACGTGGAGGAACGCCAAAAGGTTCCCGTAAACGTCGCGAAGGGCCAGGATCTTACCGACGGCGATGTCGGCGCTGGGGGTCACGGGGAGAGTGACGGGCAGGGGCCAGAGGGTGCCGTCGGCGAGTCGCATCTCGCTGACCACTCGCTCGTAATCGGCCTTGCCCATGAACCCCTTGAGAGGCGAGAACCCGCCGACGGCGAGGAGTTCCAGGTCGCAAAGTCCGCGTTCGTCGAGCGTGATGCTGGGGAACTGCTGGGCCGTCGCCTTCATCGCGGCGGCGCGGGCCTCGGAGACGTGCAGGTCGACAAGGGGACCGCCATAAGGAGGGTTAAGGCCGTCGCTGGTTTTGGTCGTGGAAATCGGAAGGCTCCTTTCCATGGGTCTGGAAAAAATGAGGTCGAACGGGTGTGAAAACGGTCGGTCAGATCACCCAATCGTGGGGAGAGGCGAGGTCGGCGAGCTGAGCGATGGAAGTCCGGTCGAGGACGGACTTTTCCGCGGCGCGAACGTGCTCCCAGACTTTGCTGAGGGCACGCGCCGCGGGGCGTGATTCGTCGCGAGGGGGTGCGTCAGGGCCGTCGATGGCGGTGAGGACTTCCCCGAGCGAGATCGACGTCGCGGGCCGGGCGAGCCGATATCCCCCCGCCGCCCCTCGGGTGCTCAGGACGAGTCCCGCACCCTTGAGTTGCAAGAGGATCTGCACGAGATAGCGCTCGGGAATCCCGTGCTCCTCGGCGATCTCCCGAATTCGCACCGGCGAGTCGTCCGACGCGGGACGCGCCAGCGCGAGCAACGCGAGACAAGCATATTCGGACTTGGCGGAGATCTTCAAGTGAGGAAACCGTTTACGGCGTTCAACTGTATGAATTCGGCGTGGTCGGGGTCAAGAATTCTAGGACGATTTGCTCGCCTTTCCCGTCAGGTAGCCTACCGCGCCGCCCACGGTCGCCATGATGATCCCCATGGCTTTGTCAGGCAACGACGTCTTCGGATCTTTCGCGACCACGATGCAAGCACAAACGAGTAATGCAACAGCGATGATCGACATCACGAACGAGTGGAGTATGAGATTCATCCGGCGCTTATGAACTTCCTCGGCCTCTTCCCGCCTCAGACGTGATGCTTGCTCCTCTTTGGATTCGGGCGACCTGAATTCGTACTTGGCGCCTTTGTCGAGCAAGGATTCCAGTTCTGTGGATTTCGGTCCTCTGGGCGGTTCCGCCATCGACTTCCTTTGTCAGAATCCCACCAATTCGGTGTCGAAGGCGTTCGGATCGGTGGCGATTCCGATGTGATCTCCACGGTCTTTCGCGTCAACCGCGGCCTTGAACATGGCGATCGCGAAACGGATCACTTTTCCTTCAGTCAGTCCCGTCCGCCGCGAAAGATCGGCAAGGATTTCGTCCGCCTCCGGCGTCATGGAAAGGTTCCTGACAACGCGCGCCGCGGCGGTTCCTGACAACGAGATCTCGTTAGTGGCAGATGCCTCGTGTTGCTTACCCATCGGGATACCTTCCGCGATTCTGAGGATTTCCAGCTTGATCTATCGACGATCACGATTTTATCCGACTCGCGGCCGACTTAATATTCCGCCATTCGTCATCCGCCATCGGTCCTACAATTGACTGCTATCCAGCGAATGCAATCCGCACTCCGTCTTCGCGGTTCCCGACCACCGCCCCGCCCTTTCGTCGTCGCCCGCGTTCACGGATTGCGTGCAGGGCCGGCAGCCGATCGAGGGGAAACCTTGGTCATGAAGGGGGTTATAAGGGACGTCGTGTTTGACGATGAACGACCAGACGTCACGCTTGGTCCACGAGAGCAGCGGGTTGACCTTCACCAAGCCGAACTTCGCGTCCCAGCCGACGACCGTGGCCTTGGCCCGGTGCGCCGACTGATCAGCGCGGATCGCGGAGATCCAGGCTTCGTACCCGACCACAGCCTGTTTCAACGGCACGATCTTGCGGTCGTGGCAGCAACGGTCCGGGTTCGTTTGGTAAATCGGCCCGCCGTTGGCCGCTTCGTATTCGGGGACGGAGAGGTCGGCCCGGGCCATCTCGACCTCGATCCCGTACCGCTGGGCGATCCGGTCGCGGAGTTCCAGCGTTTCGGCGAACTGATAGCCGGTGTCGAGGTTGAACACACGTACCCTTGGCTCGATCTCCGAAAGCAGGTGCAAGATCACGCACCCTTCCGGACCGAACGCCGTGGCCATCGTCAGCCTCGGGTAATAGTTTTCAACCGCCCACCGAAGGATCTCTCTCGGGTGGAACCCCAGTAACGCCGTGGAAGCCTCTTCCAATACGGCCCGAGTCGTCGTCTCGCTCAACATCGATCGCGTCGCCCCTTGGAGGAATGTGTGGAATCCTACACAAGGAACCGATCAAAGTCAACATTCCAAAGGCTCGACAGGGTTCGCCAACGGATTCCACGGATGAACGCGGCGGACGCGGAACGACCGCGCCGGGCGAAGGTCTCCCGAACTTCGATTCCTTGGAGTGCCGGAACTCGCTCCCGCTTTCAAACGGTCCAGGCGCATCGTCCACCTCGACCCCCTTGAGAAGGCCCGAAAACCTATCAGTAACCCCTGATAGCGACGCTCAGAAGTCGTTTTCAAGCGCCCTCGCGGGCTCCTTGGTCGGGATGTAGAGCGGCGGGACGAACGGGAACAGCAGCAGATTGCCGTCGCTCAC
>JAYUFP010000694.1:0-4212 GCA_043738665.1 Isosphaeraceae bacterium | reverse complement strand
AGATAGCACGGGAGGATCTGTGCGACGCTGTTCGTCGCGTTGACGCGGATGCCTCGTCGCCAGGTCTTCTCGGTCTGGCCGGCTTCGCGGATCGTGATCGCGAACGAGCAGTCGCGGTCGGCGTTGAGGATCTCGACGTCGTCGAGCTCGACCACCAGCATCCCCCGGGAATCGACGTGCTCTTTGCGGGTCTTGAACTTGCAGCCGGCGTGCGCGGCCTTGATCTCGACGTCGCAGCCCTTGGGGGTTAACCCGGCGATCTTGAGGTCGAGCTTCACGGTATGCGCGTTGGCCGGCCCGGGTACGGCCTTAGCCTCGGGCTTGCCCGGCGCGGCGGCTGGCGCGCGGGCTGGCGCGCTCGCGGGGGGCTTGTTCCCGGGTATCGTCGAGGGTTTATCACCTTCACCGGCGGTGACCGCGGCGGCGGCGAGACTCGCGGCGATCGTCAACGCGGCCATCCATGACCTGCCTTGCATGGCGTTGCACTCCTTTGCGAGGGTCGTTCCATGGCCCACGGGTCGTGGTGACCCGAGGGTGTTGCGGGCGATCCGCCCGGGACTTTGTGCCGGGACGGTCGGACCGAGCGTGCCTTCCGTTGCGTGCGCGGTTGCCCGATTGTGACAGGGTGCAGGGTCGGGAGGGGGAACCCTCGACCTCTCGCGAGTTGAGTGGGCGGGCGAAAAATAACCCGGCCGGCCTTTTCATGCAAGGTCAGAACACATGCGGCCGATATTAGAGGGATGGCCCGACCTCAGATCGTTCGGCCGCCGTCGATCACGAGGACCTGGCCGGTCATCAGGCTGTTGCCGTCGGCGAGGAAGACCGTCGCGTCGGCGACGTCCTCGGCGGTCGCGGGCCGTTTCAGCGGGGTGAGCTTCATGGCCTGGTCGATCATGTCCTGGTGGTCGGCCAGCCAGCGGGTCTGGACGGGGCCGGGGGCGACCGCGTTCACCCGGACCTCCGGGGCGAAAGCCTTGGCGAGGCTCTTGGTCAAGGTGATCACGGCGCCTTTGCTCGCGGCGTAAGCGATCGAGCTTCCCGACCCGGCGACCCCTGCCACCGAGGCGATGTTCACGATGTTGCCCTGCCGGACCTTCAGGTGCGGCATCGCGGCGCGACAGCCGTAGAACGTCCCCTTGAGGTTGACCTGAAGGATGTCGTCCCAAACCTGCTCGGTGAGGCCGTCGAGATCCTTATGGTCGACGAAGTACGTCGTCGCCGCGTTGTTGACCAGCACGTCGAGCCCGCCGAAGGCTTTACAGGTCGCCTCGACCATCGCGCGGAAGGCGGGGTCGTCGCCGATGTTCGCCTGGTGGAGCAGAACCTCGGCGTTGCGGGCGCGGACGCCGTCGGCCGTCTCTTCCGCCTCGGCCTTGGACTTCGAGTAGTTCACCGTCACGGCGAACCCGCGGTCGGCGAGTCTCAAGGCCACGGAACGACCGATGCCGGTGGCGGAACCCGTCACGAGGGCGACACGTCGGGTTGCCATCAGCGTGTCCTCGCAGGTCGGGGAGTGCTCGGCGCGAAGACTTCCACCATCGGGACGAGCCTGGTGTCTCGCAACACCTTGGCGGTCGCCACCGAACGCGCCACCTTGTCGACCGACGGCCCCATCCAGCTCAGCAACATCGGCTGCGGGAAGACGCCGAGCAGGACCGTCAGGACCACCAAGGGCACCGCGATGATGATCTCACGCAGGTTCATGTCGGGATAGATGTGGTGGTGCTCGTCGTTCGACTTGCCGAGGAAGATCCGCTGGAGGGTCCAGAGGATATACCCCGCGGTAAGGATCACTGCCGAAGCGGCCAGGACGGCCATCCACCAGCTGTAGTTGAATGCGGCGAGAACGACGAACGCCTCGGCGATGAACCCGCAGAGGCCGGGAAGACCCATCGATCCGAAGAAGATCAGGAACGACACCGCCCCGTAGATCGGCATCATGTTGAGCAGGCCGCCGAACTTCTTGAGGTCGCGGGTGTGGGCCCGTTCGTAGATCACGCCGACGAGGAAGAACATGCCGGTGGAGGTGATCCCGTGGGCGATCATCATGTACATCGCGCCATTGACCCCGTAGGCGTAGTAGCGCGGGTCGGACTGCGAGGCGAGCACCATCACCGCCATACCCAGGGTGACGTAACCCATGTGGCTGACCGAACTGTACGCCACCAGCTTCTTGAAGTCGGTCTGGGCCATCGCCACGAGGGCGCCATAGAGGATGCTGAAGACGCCGAGGGCGGCGACGGCGTAGGACCAGTCGTAGGCCCCCGCCGGGGCGAGCGGCCATGCCAGGCGGACCAGTCCGTAGCCGCCGATCTTCAGCAGGACGCCCGCCAGGATCATCGAGATCGGCGTCGGCGCCTGCACGTGGGCGTCGGGAAGCCAGGTGTGGAACGGGAACGAGGGGAGCTTCACCAGGAAACCGACCAGGAAGAGGACGAACACCACCCCCTGAACCCATCGGCCGTAATAGCCGGTCTCGGTCGCGATCTGGGTCAGCTTGATGATGTCGAACGAGTGCCCCGTGAACCCCGGGATCGCCTCGTCGCCCGTCCAGAAGTAGAGGGTCAGGACGGCGGTGAGGATGAACACCGAGCCGAACAATGTGTAGAGCAGGAACTTGATCGCCGCGTACTCCCGGTTCTCGCCGCCCCAGACGGCGATCAGGAAGTACATCGGCAGGAGCATGACCTCGAAGAACACGTAAAAGAGGAACAGGTCGAGCGAGAGGAACACGCCCATCATGCTCGCCATCAGGAGCAGGAACAGGGAGAAATACCCTTTCACCTGCTTATCGATGTTCCATGACGCCAGGCACGACAGGAAGCTCACGAGGCCGGTCAGGAGGACCAGGCTCATCGAGATCCCGTCGAGGCCGAGAGAGTACTGGATGTTGAAGTAAGGAATCCAGGCCCGTCGGGTCATCAGGTCGTTCCGGCCGAGCTCGGTCTCATTGGCCTCCGTGAGTTCGCCTTGCGCGGAGGCCGCGACGAGCGTGTTGTTCAGGGCGCGGTCCGAAAGCGGGGAGAAGGCCTTGGAGCCGGTGTCGATGAAGATGAAGAACGCGTAAATCGTCAGCGCGAAGACGACGGCCGTGACGCCGAGCGCCACCCATTTGACCGTCGGCACTGCCTGCTTCGGCAGGAACAGCACCCCGATCGACCCCAGGAGCGGGATGAGCCAGAGCAAAGTCAGGAGAAGTGCGTCGCTCATGTTGGTTCCAACCCGCGTCCCGTTAAGGGGAAGAATGTCCGAACGTTTGCCCGATCGATCACCCGAACGTCACGTTGTCAGCCGCGGACCCAGACGAACACGCCGGCGAACAGGCCGACGAGTGCGAACGTCAGGACCATCAAGTAATTCCGGAGCTTGCCGGTCTGGAGCCGTCGGCCGTAGTCGCCCAGGGCGTAGGTCCCTTGCGCGACCAGGTTCACAAGGCCATCGACGGCGATCCGGTCGAACACGCCTTCGAATCGGGACAAAAGCTCCGTCATCCCCGCCGCGGTGTTCACGACGCCGTCGACGACCTTTTTGTCGAAATGGCTCAGCCCGCGGCACAACGCCAGACACGGCTGAACGAAGACGGCGTTGTACAGCTCGTCGAAATACCACTTGTGGACGAGGAAGTTATGCACCCCCGCGAAACGCGAGGCGACCGCATCGGCTTTGAACCGGCGGTTGAAGGTGTAGGGCAGGGGAGGGGCATAGAACGCGATCCCTGCGCCGATGCCGCTCGCGGCGATCAGGAACGACGCGGCCATCGCGAGGAGGTGCATCGACGCGAGGTCGTTCCCCCGGATCGGCTCGCCGTAGGTCAGCAACATTTCAAGAACGGGCTCACCGATCGGCACCCCGAGCCACCAAGTCCAACCGACGAAGACGGACGGGATCGCCAGCGCGATCAGCGGCCAAGTCATGATCGGTTCGCTCTCGTGGGCGTGATCGTAGGGGTTGCCGTGGTGGGTGTCGTGTCCGTGCGACGCCGCGGGGGCATGGGCGTCGTCATGACCACCGTGCCCGTGTGCCGTCGCGGCGACCGGTTCGTGGGCGTGGGCCGCGCCTTCGGGATAGCCCCGGGGCTCGCCCGCGAATACGAGGAACCACATCCGGAACATGTAAAACGCGGTGATCGTCGCCCCGACCGCCGGCAGGATGAAGAGTAGGATGTGAATCCCGCCCCCTTCCACCTTGAACACCCGGTAAAGCGCGGCCGCG
>JAYUFP010000693.1:0-4225 GCA_043738665.1 Isosphaeraceae bacterium | reverse complement strand
CGATCAGTTCATTCAGATCGGGAGCGGAAGACGAAGACGGGTCGAGATCGGCCTTCCACTCGGGGGCGACCGAAAGATCCTCGAAAACCGCTCGACCCATGGCGACACCTCATCAACAACGCCAGTCAATCACGCCGGAGCCGCGACGGCCGGTTGCCTCGTCCGCAGGTCGGCCATCAATTCCGGTTCTTTTTTAGTGGGATTTCCGTGGAAGTCTAGTCCAAACGGGGGAATGTCGCGTTTTTGCCCTGACGTTGACAGTTCCGGCGATCACTCCTAGACTTCGCCCTGCACCGAGCGTCTGCGCACTGCCCGGTCCCAATCACGAAGTTCCCCCATCACGTTCAAGGACGAACCGCGATGGCCGACCTCCGCCCCGTTTCCGCGACCCCGACCCTGCGCGTCCGCGGAACGGCCGGATCTCGCAAGTTCCGGAAGGTACGGCGGGTCACGCTCAAGAAGGTCGTCTGCACGATCGGCACGCGCCCCGAAGCCGTCAAGATGGCCCCCGTGATCGACGCCCTGAACGCCGCCCCCTGGGCCGACTGCCGCGTTTTGCTCACCGCCCAACACCGCGAACTCGTCGATGAGACGCTCGCCTTCTTTGGCATCGTGCCGGACATCGATCTCGACGCCATGCGCCCTGGCCAGTCGCTGGTCGACCTCACCGCGAGGCTGCTCGGGACGATTTCGGAGAGCCTCGCGAGCGAAGCCCCCGACCTCGTCCTCGCTCAGGGCGACACCACCACGGTGCTCGCCACGGCCCTTTCCTGCTTCTATCTCAAGATCCCCTTCGGCCATGTCGAAGCCGGCCTGCGGACCGGGAGGCTCAACGCCCCGTTCCCCGAGGAAGGAAACCGGCTCATCGCCGGCCGCCTGAGCACGATCCACTTCGCCCCCACCGCGAAGGCTCGCGACAACCTCCTGCGCGAAGGGGTCGACGCCGCCTCGATCCTGGTGACCGGCAACACCGTGATCGACGCCCTGCTCGCGACGAGCCGCCGCGCGATCCCGATCGGCATCGACCTGGAACCTTCCTCGCGGGTCGTCCTGGTCACGGCTCACCGCCGCGACAGCTTCGGCCGACCCCTCCGGCGCATCTGCCGGGCCGTTTCCGAGATCCTCCGCCGCCACCCCGACGTCGAGGTTCTCTGGCCCCTCCACCCCAACCCGGCGGTCCGGCCGGTCGTCGAGGAACTGCTCGGAGATCACCCCCGAGCCCGGCTCTGCGACCCCCTGCCCTACGGTGCGTTCGTCGCCGCGATGAAGCGGTCCCACCTGATCCTGACCGACTCCGGAGGCGTCCAGGAAGAAGCCCCCGCGCTGGGCAAGCCGGTCCTGGTGTTGAGGTCGGAGAGCGAGCGCCCGGAGGCGATCGAAGCCGGTATCGCGCGGCTGGTGGGAACGGACCCCCGGGCGATCGTCAACGAGGCCGACCGACTCCTGTCCGACCCCCAAGCGTATGCCGCGATGGCCCGAGGCGCCAGCCCGTACGGCGATGGCCGATCCGCGGCGCGGGTCGTTGAAGGGGTCGCAAGGCTGCTGGGGGTGGAGCACCTAGAAGTCTTAAAATGATATCATTGACTTGAAAATGGGGTCAGGAACCGATCATTTCGAATCGCGAAAATTCCGACTTCACCGAGGAAAGCGATAATGACAGAATGAACGGTTCCTGACACCTTTTTCGCGGCCGCTTCGGGAACCGTGTCATTGGCTTCGATCGATCGCCATGATCGGCCGCGACGAACAATACAATAAGGATTCCCCTTTCCGCCCCCGATGATCCAGGCGGCCGTCATCGGCCAAGAGCCCAGATGGCAGCGAATGCGACCAGCGCCGCGGCGACCAGGATTCTGCCGAGCGTGATCGATCTGCAGGCAATGACTTCCGCAGTCGCCTTCCGCTCATGGTGCTCCGTGCCCGCGTCCCGTTGCGGCTGGTTCGACTTGCACAAACCGAGTCCGTGCTCAACCCGCCCATGCTCTGGGCAGTAAACGTAGCTGGCGACTTCAGTTGCGGTAACGGTGGCGGTTCGATTTTCAGGAATGCTCGACATATGGCTCCTCCACTAGGCTAACTTCATTCTAGCGTGAGTTGGTAGCGGGCGCAAACACAACCGTCGAGCCACTTTCAATTTGGGTGCGAGGGCCGGCTTGATCCAGCCCCACTGTTCGTGTCTCATACAATCAATTTGGAGAGTGTGGCCACTGACGGTCAGGGCCGCCGTGTTTATCAATTGTTTAACACTGTCTCAGGCCCCGATTGCCCAATATGCGGTTGAGCTGTGGGGGACTGGGACAGAATCTGTGGCGTGATTACCCGCTTCCGACCGAAAAAACTAAAGAAACTACCTCGACGGGAACGTCAATCATCGATCGGATCGGCGGAATGGCCAAAGCAAAGAATCTAGCAGAGCGAGTTGAAGACAAGGAGCAGCCTTACGAAAGGTTCGCAGTCGATAGGCTTTTGTTCGACATCAAAAATCCAAGACTTGCGGAATACGTCATTGGGCCGGAAACCACCCAGTTCGACCTTCTGAAGATCCTTTGGCAGAAAATGGCGATCGAAGAAGTCGCCATGTCCATCGCCCACAACGGCTATTTCGTCCACGAACCGCTTTTTCTGGAGAAGAGCGGGCGGGATCTGGTGGTCATTGAAGGAAATCGGCGATTAGCTGCGGTAAAACTGCTTCTCCACAAAGACCTGCGCGATCGCTTGAAAGCGACGGACTTGCCGCAGATCAGCGAGGAGCGGCGCGAGGAGTTGGCGACGCTTCCTTGCCTCATCACCACTCGGCAGGAGGTTTGGCGGTATCTCGGCTTTAAGCATGTGAATGGCCCGTCCAATTGGGGCTCCTACGCTAAAGCCCAGTATGTGGCGCTTGTTCACAACGAATACCGCGTGTCGCTACAGGACATCGCGGATCAAATCGGCGACTATTCTTCAACCGTTCACAGGATGTATCGCGGGCTGATGGTAATCGAGCAGGCCGAGAAGGCCGGCGTTTTCGACCGCCGTGAGATCAGCAAGCCATCATTCTATTTCAATTATATCTATACTGCATTAGATTATCCGGGCTTCAGCGGGTTCCTGGGCCTCGATTCTAAAACTTCCACTCTCCGCGATCCCGTTCCCAAGAGCAAACTCAAGCAACTCGGGGAAGTTTGTGAATGGCTTTATGGAAACAGCCTGAAAGATAAGGCTTCTCTAATTCGATCTCAGAATCCCGATCTGAAAACCTTGGACAGCATTCTGACCAGCAAGACAGGCGTCGAGGCGCTTCGCGATGGATTTCCGCTCGGCGTTGCAAAAGACATCAGCCTGGGCGACGAGAAACTTTTCAGACAAGCTCTGCAACAGGCCAAGCAGGAGCTACAGAAAGCGCACGGTACGCTGAGTACGGGCTTTGTCCCGAATGATAGCGAGATGATCAAGTTGGCGAGCGACATCGAAGACCTCGCAAGCGACCTGCTGGGCGCGATGATGCAAAAGCGAAAGAAGGCGAAGCGGGAGACTGATAGGGAAAAAGGCACTGATGAGTAGCCTCCTCAAAATCGGCTCGGGTGATGATGAAATCGTTGAGCACGCCGATTGGGTTGAAGTCAGTACCCTCTTGAGGGCTGATGGCAACACGTCACAGGAAGACCTTGCGCGGGCAATAAATGTAGACCGCGGCTTGGCGCAGCACAGAACGCGACAACTCGCAGAGGACGCATTTGAAGAACTTGATGACCGGATAGAATCATGCGGCGCCAATGGCTATCCAGAGATTTCCTGCTATCCGTTTGATTTGATCGACGGGAACACCATCCTGCAACGAAAGCCAGTCGATCCGACTCGCCCTGACGCGGGCTTGCTTTACCTATTCTTGCTGGTACTTTCCCGCTCCGACATGAGTTCGTCGGCTAGGGCCAAATCAGTCATCGACCCTACAAAAGTCTTCGAGCGGCTGTGCGCGGATGTGCTTAAGGAGTTTTGGGGAGGGGAGTCGGATCATTCGGATTGCCTGGTATTCGGCACAGCCAAGCTTACTGGCAAGCGAAAATTCGAGAATCACATAGACGACCTCTGCTCCAGACTGCAAGAGGGAGTTGGCTGGAAGACGGGCTCACGATCGCCGGGTGCCGGTGACGGTAAGTTGGATGTTGTGGTGTATCGGCGATTCAAAGACAAGCGCTCGGGTGGGCTCGTCGGCTTCGCTCAATGCAAAACTGGAATCCATTGG
>JAYUFP010000692.1:0-4227 GCA_043738665.1 Isosphaeraceae bacterium | reverse complement strand
GCTGGGCCTTGATCACCGCGGGGTTGGCGCTGCTGGTTTCGGACTGGTTCCAGTAGCAGGAGAGGTCTTCGGGCGAGTAGATCACCACGGTGCGGCAGCCGTGCTCGATCCCCCAGAGCGGGTGGATGTCGGGCTTGAGGAGCCAGTGCGACCGCCAGACGGCGTGGTCTTCCGCCAGGGCGTGGAGCTTGAACTCGGGCTCGGGGAAGACCTGTTCCATCAAGAGGCGGAACCCCTTGTCGAACTCGGCGCGGCCGCAACAGGCGTCGGCGAAGATGAAGCCGCCTTGCTCAACGTAGCTGCGGAGTGCTTTGCGGCCTTCTTCGCTGAACTCGGGGGACGTATGGCCGTTGAAGAAGAGGATCGGGGCCTGCAACAGGTCTTGCACGGTCGCGGCGTTGGGGTCGACGACTTGCCAGGTCACCAGGTTTTTCCAGTCCCGCGAGATCAGGTTGACGAGGTTTCGGACGTCGTCGGGGTCGTTGTTCCAGTCTCCGGAGGGGGCGTGTCGGAGCTTGTTGATCAGGACGGGTGCGCGGCCCTTCGCCAGGAAGAGCAGGGCGAAGCTGGTGGCGATGTCGGGGTCGGCCTCGAATCCGTGACCGTTCCGCCAGGCGCCGGTGAGCGTGTCCTGCTCGTGGACGAGGCTCTCGGCACCGACTCGATACCAGTCGTTCTTGCCGAAATAGCGCTGGCCCGAAAGCCTGCCCGCGCGTTCGAGGCCGTAGAGGTAATAGAACCGCCAGGTCTGGCCGAGGTCGAAGTTCTGGGCGACGTGGAAGTTCTTCGCGAGCCAGTCGACCCCCGCCGCGAGCCTGGGGTTGAACCCGCCTTTTCCGCAGTTCTCGATCGTCGCCCCGTTAAGGAATTCCTGCCCCTGGAAGCGTTTCAGGCCGGTGATGATCAGGCTGGAGATGCCGGCGGTGGTCATGCTGGCGGTGGGGTGACGTTCGTCGGGCGTGTAGCTCCAGCTCCCGTCGCGCTGCTGGCAACCCTCCCAGTAGGCGCGGGCGAGCACCCAGACCTCGGGCTTGACGGGAATGCCGACCTCGGCGGCGGCGTTGAGCGCGAGGAGAGCGTACTGGGTGTTCGAGCCGTCTCCGCGACGGTCCTTGAACTCGGAATAGCTCCACGAACCCGGCCAAAGCTGGCGGTCCCCCGCGCGGATCTGGGCGCGTTCGAGCCAGGCGACGTTCGCCGTGATCCGCAGCTTGTCGCGCTCGGGCTGTGCGGCGGCGTAGACCATCGTCTGGAGCGAGACCGAGTAGGTGTTCTTGAGCTGTTCGGGGCTGTAGTTGCGGAGGTGGTCGAGCGCCCGGGTGATGGTCGGGGAGTTGGCGGTCTCACCGGCGGTGAGGAGTGCCAGGGTGACGAGGCCGGTGACGCCGGTCTTCGATTCTTCGGGCTGAACGTCGTTCCAGGAGCCGTCGGGCCGCTGCGAGTCCTTCAGGAACTTGACGGCGTTCTTGATCGCGTTCTCGACCTCTTTGGCCGTGACCGCCGCCTGGGCCTTGGGGGCGAAGGCCAGGATCAAAACCGCGACCCCCGCGCTCGCCAGGAAACGCCGGCGACGATTGGCCATGGGTCAGACTCCGTGATCGTGACGGGAATGGCAGAACGACGTGCCCGCAATCAACGATTATGACACACGGAGGAGACGTCGAACAAGATGACCGGCAAGCTTGCGAAGTCGAGTCAGGCGAGAACCAAGAATTCGGAAACGAACCGCGGAGATCGCCGAGAGGTAATGAGCAAGCAAAATGGCGAGAAGCTCTCCGGACGCAAACCCGACATCCGTTTTCGTTGATTCTCTCTCTGATTTCTCCGCGATCTCCGCGGTGAGTCCGTATTTTGTGAAGCTTGAGGCGCGGATTGCCAATGGACTTTGACTTTGCAATCCTCTTGGACGAACCGCGCGGCCCCTTGATTTCGGCCCGCGGATGGCGGAAGACAATAGTGAGGACGTTTGCCGGTAAAGACACGACGGCTTTCAAACGGAAAAAAACACCATGACCGATAACCGCTTTCGACTGGGGGCCTTCGCCCTCTTTCTCCTGTTCCCGACCCTCGCGACCGCCCAGGCCGTCAAATCCGACGAGTTCCGCCCGCTCTTCGACGGTAAGACGCTCGACGGCTGGGAGCACCTCGGGCCTGGAAAGATGGTGATCGAGGACGGCACCCTCCGAACCGAGGGGGGAATGGGTTTGCTCTGGTACACGAAGGAGAAGCTCGGCGACTGCACGATCCGGGTCGTGTACAAGACGACGAGCAGGCAGTCGAACTCGGGAGTCTTCATCCGGATCGACCGGAAGCCGAAAGACGAGTGGTACGCAGTCCACCACGGCTACGAGGTCCAGATCTGCGACGGCACCGACGAGTTTCACCGAACCGGGGCCGTGTATTCGATGTCGAAGGCGACCGCCGAACCTGGGAAGGTCGGCGAGTGGAACACGATGGACATCACCTTGCATGGGCAACGTGTGAAGGTCAGCCTCAACGGAGTGCGGGTCCAGGATTTCGACCCGGAGTCCGCGACGATTCCCGAACGGAAGAAGGCCTACGAGCCCGAACGCGGGCCGCGCGCGACCAAGGGCTATTTCGGGCTCCAGAATCACGACGACGCGGCGAAGGGGACGCAAGTTTATTTCAAGGAAGTGAGTGTTAGACAAATTTGATCATTCGTAGGCCTGGCTGTGCCGTCCGTCTTCCGTCCAAGACCTCGACCAGACCAGACCAGACCAGACCAGACCAGGTAAGGCCAGGCCGGCACGCCCGTCCCTGCGAATCTCCGCTCGGGGCGGATCAACTGACCTTCGGCTTTGCGATCGCCGCGACCCTGGCCTTCACGGCGTTCACGTAATCCACTGGGGCCAGGACGATTTGCAGGCCGCGTTGACCGGCGGAGACCGAGATCTCTTCATATAACATCGCTGTCTCATCGAGATACGTCGGGTAATCTTTCTTGCAGGCGAGGGCCGTCACTCCGCCCCGGATGTAGCCGGTGAGGGGCTGGACGTCCTTGAGCGGGACCGTGTCGACCTTGCGATCGCCGGTCTGTTTCGCAAGCGCCTTCAAGTCGAGCTGGGCATCTCCGGGGACGACCGCCAGGCAGACTCCGTTGCGGTCTCCCTTGGCGACGAGGGTCTTGAAGACGCTTGCCGGGTCCATGCCGATCTTGGCCGCGACCGACTCGGCGGCGAGGTCGTCGGGGTCGACCTCATAATCCACGAGTCGATATTTGATCCCGAGTTTGTCCAGCAGCCGCGCGGCGTTGGTCTTGGGCAAGGACACGGGGTCGGGCCTCGTTCAGGGGACGGCAGGGTAAGGCACGGGGAGCGTTCCCGATCCTTTCTCGCGGGGGCTTCGCCCGGCGTCGGGCGGCCGGTTTACTTCAAAGAAGCCGTGAGAGTCTGTCCGGAAAGGAATTGGCTGGGAAATGGCTGATGGACGATGGCTGATGACGGATCGGAAAGAGCGAATGCGGCGTTTTCCCGCCGGTTTTCTCGCATCGGTCATCGGTCATTGGTCATCCGCCATCGTTTTTCTCCGGGAAACTTCCCGGACGGACTCTGAGTCGAAACACGTTGCCGTCGTCGCCTACGGCCCATGTCGAATCGAGGAACCCGGTCGCTCCCACGGCATGGAATCCTTCGTTTCCCAGCGTGGTCCAACTCTTGCCGTCGTCGGTCGAGAGGCTCGCGCCGGTCGGGCCGACCGCGATCCAGGTGTGCGTCAAAAGCCCCGGAACATACGTCGCGCCGGAGCGATAACCCGAAGGTCCACGATCGGCGGCGATCCAGGTTTTGCCGCCGTCGGAGGTCGTCGCACAGACGACCTGCCGGGCGTCGGGCCGCTTGTAATCGCCTCCCGCGGCGATCCCGTTCCGCTCGTCGCGGAAGGCCAGCGAGAAGATCCCCGACGATGCGTTCGCCGCTGCGACCGGGGTTTCCGAGGCCTGCCAGTGTTCTCCCCCGTCGGTCGTGCGGAAGACTCGCGAGGCCTTGGCTCCGCCGGTCGCGAACCAGGCGATTTGCCGGCCCTGGACGACCAGGCAGGTCCCGCTCGCGGCGAAGGCGCCTTCGTTGGGGAGGGCTGCGGGCATCCCTTCGAGAGGCCCGCGGTGCCAGGTTTTGCCGCCGTCCTCGGTCCTGAAGATCTGGAACTTGCCGCCGACCGGGTCGCCCAGGATCAGCCCCCGTGCCTCGTCCCAGAACGCGATCGCATCGA
>JAYUFP010000691.1:0-12573 GCA_043738665.1 Isosphaeraceae bacterium | reverse complement strand
CGTCGAACTCGACGAAATCCATGTAGTCCATT
Source organism: Isosphaeraceae bacterium (assembly GCA_043738665.1). Taxonomy (GTDB): domain Bacteria; phylum Planctomycetota; class Planctomycetia; order Isosphaerales; family Isosphaeraceae; genus JAYUFP01. The sequence goes on along the minus strand of JAYUFP010000691.1, from coordinate 12,541 downwards.
CCGAGCTGGGTGAAAGTCAATTCGAGGAAATCGCGGACCGAATGGGTCTCGCCCATCGCCACGACGTAGTCCTCAGCGGTCGGCTGCTGGAGCATGAGCCACATGGCTCGGACGTAGTCGCCGGCGAAGCCCCAGTCGCGCTGCGAGTCGAGGTTGCCCATCACGAGCTTCTTCTGGAGCCCTTCCTTGATCCGGGTCGCTCCCAGGGTGATCTTCCGTGTAACGAACGACTCACCGCGGCGCGGGCTTTCGTGATTGAAGAGGATTCCCGAGCAAGCGAACATGTCGTACGCCTCGCGGTAGTTCACGGTCTGCCAGTGGCCGTAGAGCTTGGCACAGGCGTAGGGGCTGCGCGGGTGGAACGGGGTGTCGAGCCCCTGTGGCGGCGCGGCGGAGCCGTACATCTCAGAGCTGGATGCCTGGTAGAACCGCACGGGCTGGCTTTTTCCGAGGTGGCGGACCGCTTCGAGAAGTCGCAACGTCCCCAGACCCACCACGTCCGCTGTGTAGAGCGGCTGATCGAAAGAGACACGGACGTGGCTCTGGGCGCCGAGGTTGTACACCTCGTCGGGCCGGAGCTGCTCCATCAAGACGGCGAGGCTGGACGCGTCCGCGAGGTCGGCGTAATGGAGGTGAAACCGGTCCCTTGCGGACGGGTCGCGCGCGGTGATCGGGTCGATCCGCTGGCGATTGAGGCTGCTCGAACGCCTGACTAGACCGTGGACGACATAGTCGGGTTTGCCGAGCAGGAACTCCGCGAGATAGGAACCGTCCTGGCCCGTGATCCCGGTGATCAGCGCACGCTTCATCAACGAACTCCTGGTGAAGTGGCTCCCGACTGCCCTCCCGAATCCCTTCGGGTCCGCGGGCCGTCCCCGGTCTCTCGGCGAATTCCTCAAGGCCGATGGATGCGGGTCATGGGACGTGATAATGAGCCCGATTCTCGGGCAGGATCGGTTCAATGGCCAAAAGCAACCGTGCGGCGAAGTCGCGGAACGCTTCGCCGTCGGGATCGGTCGAGCCTGGGCAGAAGACTTCCACTGTCATGCCGGAGCCGCGGGTCGTTCGACCGTGGCTGCTCCTGCTGGAGATCGGCAGGCCCCGAACGTACCGTTCGAGTTTGCCTTCCCCAAAGATGTAGTACCAGAAACCGACGTTCTGAACCAGTTCACCTTGCGCATACCCCAGGCGCGTCACGGGGACCTCAATCCCCCCCGTTCCCCGAACCGAGATCACCTTGCACTGGGCCTCGATCTTGCTCCACCCCCCTGAGGGTAGGCAGATCTCGGGAGAATGCCTCATATTGAGGCCTTTTTTGGAATAGTTGATCCAGAGCCAGACCTTCAGGCCGGGGTTGTGAGTGTCTTCGTAAACCCGGTTGAGGTAGTCGTCGGTCTGTGCCTCCTCGACGATCTTGGGGTCGACGGGAACGTCCTGGCCGACCCAGTCGCCGAGCGTGGCGGGCACCGAGTCGAGGTCGGCACGGAGAACCGGCCGGTCGATGGCGGTCATCGCCTCAAGCCCGGCCTGAGCCCCGACGGCGGAGAGAAGGATTAGAGAACAGGTCAGAACGCGTCGGATTGGAGTCATCGGGGGATCCCTCTCGGACGAAATGGCCGATGACCGTTGGTCAATGACCGATTAAAGTCTTGTTGTTCACACACGCCCCCGCGCTCACCCGGGGGCCAATTGACTTGTCCATCACCATCCGTTATCGGGGGTTGGACATCGGTGATCGATCAAGGCTGTTTGGACATCGGCCATCGATCATCGCCCATTCGTGCCTACGTCACCCCGCGACCGCCTCAACGGGCTTCGTCAATTCAATCACCTGGTCCAGAACCCAGCAAAACGCCCGCAGGAGCGAGAGTCCGAAGCCCAGCATCAGCAGACCTTCGACCGTGTGATACGTCCCCGACGCATAGGCCGGGTTGACGTAATACATGATGTAGCCGGTCAGCGTCACCCGGGCCATGTTCGCGGTCATCGCGATCGGCACCGCCGCGATCACGACCGAGGCGCGGTACCATCCGGGACGCTCGGCGAGGTACGCCACGGCGGCCGTGAGGGCGAGGAATCCGGTGAGCTGTCGCATCCCGCTACACGCCTCGGCGACGAACATCTGCACCCCGCCCGGGAGGGTCATCATGTTCCCCTCGGTCAGGACGGGAACGCCCGTCGCGTTCAGGAAGATCGACGCCACTTTACTCACCAGCAACTGCAAGGGCGAGGCGATCATCGCGTATAGCGACACAGGCAACGGCACCATGAAAACAAGGAAACCGATCGCGAACCCGTAGCGCTTGAGCACCTCGACCCCACCAATTAGCGCGGTCACGCCGGCGATCGCGATCAGAAAGGCGAGATCCCCCAGCGTGCCGACTACGATCACGACCGTCGCCAATTTGAGGAGTAACGCCACCGTGAGAAGACAGATCCCCAGGCCACTCCCCCCCCGTCGTTCGACGGACCCGCGCTCCGCGGCGAGGTTCGCGAAATAGAGGCTGATGAACGGCACGAGGAACCCGTGGCTGTAGTTCTCGTCGGTCGACCACGAGAGCAGGAAATGGCTGAGGTTAGACCAAAAGATCAAGGCGAGCAGCGCCGAGGCGGCCAACGCCCCGAGCAGCGAGACACGACATTCGGGGCTCAGGAACCCCTCGCGGAGCCGAGCGTATAGCGGCGGGCCGGGCCGGCTCGGGGGCTGCGCGAGATTGGACGGGCTGGTCGTCACGCCCAGGCCGTCCGTCGAACCGGTGAGGGATGTGGCTGCGGTGTTCATTTAAGTGCGGGTCCCCGGGTTTTCCCCTCACGAAGGGCGGCGTCTCGCGCGGCGGAGCGCGACGCGACGTAGCCCATTTTTTTCTGGATCTCGACCACCCGTTGCGTCACCTCGTCGCGAGGGTCGGGGTTCTTGGCGGCTTCGAGCGCCTTCTGCCGTTCGGACTCGTCGTTGAGCCGGAGTGAGAACGCCGCCACGTTGAGCCACCAGGCGCGGCGGACGACATCGACGGGTGTCAGCATGATGGCCTGTCGGTATCGCTCGCGCGCTTCCGCCCAACTCCCTTGCAGGGCCAGGGCCTCGCCCTCGGCGGCCACCAAGACGGCCGCCTCGGCGGCCGTGCCGGATGTCTCGGGCTTCGTCTCGATCAACGCGGCGTCCAGGGCGGCCTTCGCGAACTCGCTCCCGCTTTCTCGCAGAACTCTTGCCGCGATCACGCGTGCGACGGTCCCGTTCGGCAACGCACCGGCCCAATCCGGATACGACCATGCCTTTGAACCGGCCATCGCGCGAATGACATGGCCGAGAAGATCCTCCCCGGGAAGTCCATAGCGGGCGGTGTCGGGTTCGTCGAGGAAGACCGGCGCATGGGCGCGGGTCGCGTCGGGGTGTGACGCCATGGCCAGGGCGACGCGGTAGGCGTCAAGAGCCTCCGCCTTCTTACCTTCGTGAAGGAGCCGGCTCCCCGCCGCCGCCATCGTGAGGATGTCGCGCGACTGACCGAGTACCCGGATCAGCGGCACGTCCTTCTCGCCTTCCGCGGGCAAGACTGACCGGGCGTGCCGCACGGAGGGGTCGAGCGGAGAGGCTTCCGCGGCACGTCGGAGAAGGGCACGGGCTTCATCGCGATGTTCGGGCTCGTTCCCGGCGTGGCCTTGATCGAGGTACGCTGCCCATCCTACGAGATTCGCCGAATCGGTCCGCCACCAGGACCCTCCTGCCGGCGCGACGCCTTCGGGGAGCGGCTCGACCTTGCCGGAAGGGTCGGCGAGCCTGGCGAGGATGATTCCCGCGTTGTAGTCGTCGCGAGCCCACGTCCAGCCCGCGAAGAGCCCCGCACCCCCGATCAGAAGCGCAGTCGCCGCCACGGGAGTCCACCCCAGCCAGAGCGGCAAGGACCAACTGGCGGGTTCGCTCACGACGGTCGGAGTGGGACGTTTCGACATTCTCGGGGCAACGCCTTCCCGAGCGGAAGTAAGACTGCGGACCCCTTGGGCCGCAAGGATCTCACTGACCCGTGGCCACTCACGAGAAGGACCCTCGGACGTTTGGCTCGCAAAGCGTTGCAGGTCTTGAACGGCCGATTCGTGTGCAGTGACCGTCGCGTGCATGATGGGAGTCGGCGAATCCGCGGCCTCGTCCTGACCGAGGTAACTTCGAGAGACGAACGAGGCGTTCCCCGTCCATTCCTCAGGTTCCTGGGCCGCGACAGGGAAGTCGAGAACCCGAGTCGCCGAACCCAGCCGCCGCGTCCGAGGCGGTTCGGTCTTTTCGATGTTCTCGACCGTTTCCGACCGTTCAAAATCAACATCGACGTACTCATTCGACGAGCGAAGAGATATCTCACTTTCCCCCCCGTGTGAAGAGGGGGTCGGGGGGGGTGAAGTGCTAGCCTCTGGACTCGAATAAGACTGGTGCCCCACCGTCAAATCCGTCGTGGCAACCGAGCCGCGGCGATCGCGAGGGAAAAGTTCCTCGGTCGAGGAATCCTCGGGAAGACCTTCCGAGACGGTCCCCCTCGCCCCGGTTTGGCCGGAAAAGGGAGGGGTGACGAGCGCGTTCGACGACTCGGATTCCGCAGGCCCGTCACCCCGAACCGCTCCCCGCGGACCCGGAGCCGGGGCGACAGGCTGATGTTCGCGCGGGGGCGCAACCGGAGCCGAGTCCATCCCCGTGTGGCTTGCCACGCCTTCGCAAGGAAACCTCAGAGAGGCACCAATTTCGGGACACTCGCGCGGCGGAGAGAGGAGCCAAGGCTCGTCGTCCGAGGGCTGGGCTTCACGGACTGATACCGGAGAATCCCCCGCTTGGATTGCAGGACGCGGAAGAATCACCGGTGTTTCCGGCCCCACTTCCTCCACAACTTCAGGCTCGTCGAGCGTCTCGACCCACACCGAGAGCGATTCGACGTCCCGGGCGAAGGCATCACTGTCCGCGTAGCTCTCCGGGCAGGGTGCAGGCTCCGACACCGTTTCTGAGGGTCCGCGGTAAGGACCGTCTTCGGTTACCGGGTTCGATGCCGGAGAGTCCGCACAATGGACCCGACAAGATAATTTCGAGCCGCTCGTTTCAACCGAATCCTCGACTGGCGTCGGATCGGCAAGCACTTGCGTTTCGGGAAAGCGATATTCAATGGCAGGCGCGGGGAGCGACAGCCTTTCAACGACCGGCTCGGCGACCCGCACATCGACCTTCGCCTCGTCCTCCTCCGGTTTCGGCACCGCGGGGCTAGTAGGCACAGACGGCCGAGACGTCGGCAGATCACGCCAGCTGGTTGTCGGCAGAGGTTCTCGCGAGGGACGCGAAACCTTCGGCATCTTGAGCGGGGTGGCTTCAGGGCGTCGTGAGACGGGCTCGCGTCGAAGCGAAGTCCGGGGAGGCTGGGCCGTCGGGATTCGGGGAGCCGCCGGCGCGACGGCATTCGTCCGTAACCGCTCCCCCACGGCCTTCATTCGCGCCTCCCAGCGCTTCGCCTCGCGCTGATTGTCTGCCAGGCGGTCGTGATCGGTCGGCCTCGAATCCCACTCGCTGCGATGCCTGGCCGCCATCTCGGTCCCTAGGGCGTCGGCCGGAGGTGGAATTTGCAGGGTTCCCACATTGGGGGCCGTGGTGTGCGCGGGAATCCAGTTCTCTCGCGGGGCCGACCAGTTACTGATCGTCGGAGCAGTCTCGTGCGTCGGTCGGAGCGTGAGCCAGTAATCGCCGACCTGAAAGGGGAGCTCGAAAGGGAGTTCGCGTGGGGAGTCGAGCCACTCCCCGTCGAACCAGATCGGCGTTTTCTGTCCGACGGGGACGAGTTGCCACGACCCGGAACGATACCGGAGCCGAGCGACCTCGTCGGCGATCGTCGGTTCGTTCAGGCGGACATCACAGAATACGGCGCGACCGATCGTTGCGGATCGTCCCGGCAAATCGACCACACGGATTGGGTCGGTTTCCCGGCCTTGAATGTGGAGGCTGGCGGTTTGCGACATGGCGGGGCGACTCCTCCTTGAGACGCTTCGGGCGTCGGATGACGCGATTTCGAGTGCGAGAGGGCAATCCGTTTCCCGAGCGTCTTAACCCCGTTCGACGAACAGATCCGTCCCGCCGGCGAGCCAGCGGTTCAGACCTCCCGCGACCGCGCTGGCGGCGAGGGCCACCGAGATCAGTTCGACGGTCCAATGAACGGTTGCGAACAGAGTAAACCCCGACGCCGCGCCGATCAAGCCGAACGCAAGTGCACGGTCAGCCGTCCCCACCTGACCGAGAGCGCCCGGCAGCCTCACGAGACACCAGAAAACCGCCAGGGCCAGCAGACCGAGGCCGAGAAAGCCGGTCTCGACCCACCACTGAAGCACGGTACTCATCGCCGTGGTCGGTGCCGCGTCTGCGCTTTTGTAGTCGGCGATCACGGTGGCGAACGTCCCCAGACCGGTGCCCAGAAGCGGGAAATCCTTGACGATCGAGAGTGAGTCGGTCCAGACCACGACCGTCGCGGCGGAATTCACCGCGGCGATCGGCGGCGGCGATGTGGTCGACTCGGCCCAGACCCCGCCCGCGGCGACACCGGATCCAAGTCCCAACAGGACCATCAACGTTATCCCCAGTGCCGTCCAGCGAAGGCCCGTCCCCCGCGCCGACGGGATGCCGACCAGCAGAAGCGCGGTCGCAAAAGGCAGGCTGAACCACGGGCCGGCGAGTAATCCGACCATCACCGCGCTGACGACCATCATCAAGGCGAGCAGGACCACGAGGCTCCCCTGCCCCGATTGCCGCAATCGCGTCAAAAGCGGCTCGCGACTGCCGCGAGGCGACATCAAATGCAAAATCATCGCCAGCGCGAGAGGCAAGCCGATCGAACCCAGAGCGAGGTAAGCTCCGGGTCCGCCCATCTGCGTTCCGACCTCGAAAGCTCGCTCGGGAATCGGCAAAGCCCACGCGAGCGATCCCGCCTGAACGTCTCCTACCGCCCGCAACACGGACACACCCGGCCCCGCCGAAAGATCGGTCAGCGATGGTCCCCAGAACGGCGAGCTGCCAGGCTTTAGGAATCCCAGCACTCCACCTGCCCCGCACGCGAGTTGCACGACGGCGACCGCCGTATTCACGAAAAACACCCCGACCACGCTCCCCCAGACGACGTAGAGGTGACTGATTCGGTCGGTGAACCGCGCGGTTGCCCAGAAGATGCCCAGGCAAGCCGCACCCGCCGCGAGCCATCGCAGGGTCGCCGGGCGGTCCACGGAAACCGGCGAACGAATCGAGGGCGCGTCCGGAACCGCGGCCGCGGGGTCGAGAGCCTTTGCTTTCGACGGCAAGAACCCGTGCTGATAAGCCAACCGCGACGAGGGAGCGAAGTTCTCGGCGATCGACGGCGGCAGAGGAACTGTTTGAGCCACGGCCAGGGCGAGGGCGAGCACCCCGAGCGCTGTGAGCGGACTCTTGAGGACCTTCATCCGGCCTTCAAGCAACACTCGGAAAAGGCTCAGACCGACGACCGAAGCACCGCCTAGAGCCAGGGCCGGAGGGCCCCACCAGACACGCCCCCCGAACGCCAGGACCGTTCCCCCCAAATAAACCGCGACCACAACGGCAAGGAGCCGGTCGGTGGCGACGATGAGGCGTTGGCGGAGGATCACGGTCGGCTCCAATGGAAAACGGATGAATGACCATTCGAAGGATGACCGATGGCCGAACGAAAAGAGTTTAGACTTGATTGATCATTGTTCATGGGGCATCGGCCTTCCCCAATCAGGAAACCCCCGCCGGCGACGCATAGGGCTGATACGGCCCGTAGCTCGACCAGTTTTGGAGATCGTCGTGGAGCCCGTTGAACACGACCCCCGCGATCAACACGTGCGACTGTTCGAGCATCGCCTTGGCCCGCTGCAAAGGACGCATCTCGTGAGTGCCCGACTTCACGACGACGATGGCCGAATCGACCACCCGCCCGAGCATCCGGCAGTCCGCCAGGCCGAGCACCGCGGGGCCGTCAAGGATCACACGGTCATAATGGCCGGAGAGGGCGATCAGAAGTTGCCGGAGTTCCAGCGTTCCGAGGATCTCGATGGGAACCTTCGTCGCGTCGCCGGTCGGCAGGAAGTCCAGACTCGGGATGTCGGTGCGGACCACGGTGCGCTGCCAGGGGAGTTCGCCGCGAAGGACATCGACGAGGCCAAGGTCACGGCCGTCGCTTTCGAAGACCTCGCGAAGACTGGGACGCCTCAGATCGACATCCATCAACAGCGTCCGTTCCCCGGCCCTGGCACACGTCGCCGCGAGGTTCAGCGCGGTCGTGCTCTTGCCTTCGCCCGCCTTTGCGCTCGTGACCAGGAGGGTGACGATCGGTCCGAGGCGGTCCGAAGCCCCGAGAAGGCTGGCCCGCAAGTTTCGGTAGGCGTCGGCCTCGACCGAGTCGGGCGTGGCGGGAGTCCAGAGGTGGCCGCCGCGGTTGGTCAACGAGGTCCGGCGGATTCGGGGCACGACCCCGAGCAACGGCAGGTTGAGCCCGATCGAGAGGTGTTCGGGAACCTTGACCGAGTGGTCAAGATGCTCCGTGAGGCAGACCATGGCAATCCCCATCCCGAAGCAGACCACCAGCCCCGCGAGGATATTGAGCATACGACGCGGGCGCACCGGGACGGTCGGCTCGGTGACCGCCGCGGGGATCGTCACCGGGGGCTCCTGCGCCTGGGCCGAGGCGATCGAGTCGAACCCGGAAATCTTGGTCTTCATGTCGCTGATCCGCTTGACCAGCAATTCCTTCTCGTCCTGGAGCGCAAGGTATTTCTGGTGCTCGGGCATCGAGGCACGGAGTTGTGCGAGGAGATCCTTGGACGTCTCCTCGGCGACGCGAATCTCCTTGTTCAACGACGCCACGATCGTTTCGGTCGGGTCAAGCGGCTCCTTTTCCAGGTCCGGCACGACGTCTTCGAGTCGCTTGATCTGCTGCTCGGCCTTGCGAATCTTTCCCGAGAGATCCTTATAGGCCGGTTCATTCGTGGGGTTGCGGCTGACGCGAAGGACTTGGTCGAGCTTGGTGAGGAGCAGCGCGCGGTTGTCCTGGAGCTTTTGGATCTGATCGAACCGCCGGCCATCCTGCGGCTTCATGTCGCGGTCCATCCTGGGCATCAGGGAGAACCATGCCTGCTGCTGGACCTCGGAAATTCTCATCTGCTTGTGGAGCAGCAGGCTGCTGACGTTCACGTACTGGGCTTCAATGATATTCTTGCCGCCGGGGCCGATCGTTTTGGACTCGCTCAGGATTTGAACGATCGCCTTGTTGAGCGCTTTGAGTTCATCTTGCAGTTTCGCGAGCGTTGCCGTTGCGTGCTGCTTCGTCGTGTCGATCCGGAAGAGCGACTCGTCCTTGGCATCCTCGGCGAATCGGCTCAAGAGCGTCTGGAGCTGTCGAGTCGTCCGGGCCGGGTCGGTCCCTTCGAGGGTCACCTGCACCCAGTTGGATCCGATGATCTGCCTGGTCGAAAGGTAGAGAAGAAGCATGTCGGCCGCGTCGATGTCGGGCAGGGCTTCGCCTTGCAGGAACGCCGGGTCGTTGACGACTTTCTGCGCCAGCGCCTTGCTCTTCAAGTAGGCGACGCGGTTGGGAAGATATTTGTCATTCGACTCGCGGTCGGAAACGCGACCGACGTCGTGCGAGACGATCGTCGAGAGTACCTGGTCGTACTGCGGCGGCTGGATCTGGATCATCGCCGTGGCCTGATAGTAGGCCGGTTGGCGGACCACGTAGAGCGCCACGAGCGTGCTCAAGGGCACGCCGACCATGAGGATCAGCCAGAACCGTCGCTTCAACGCGAGAACATAGTCTGACGGAGTCTTCACGGCGGCGGGATTCGCGGCGGACACCGTCGCGAACGCAGCCGGGCGTCCCGGGACCGAGGAAATCGCGGGCGAAGACGGCGGGGAGTAGGTCTGTAGTCCGTCCATGGGTCAATCGGCTCCTATCCTTGGGCGATGTCCGATGGGCCGTGTCCGATGCCCAATTTCCGGAGATTCTAGGGTGGGCAATCCCCACCTTCCGGGTCGATAACTCGGTGGGCGGTGCCCACCCTACATGTTCCAAGACATCCTGTGGCGAAATGGCGGCCTCACCAAAGTCCGATCGCCCCACGCACCCAACCCAGCACGGTGCGGGCTTTGAGGGCCTTGGGAAAGAGCATCACGGGCGACGACAGAGGTCGACGTCCGAATTCGTTGAGGGCCGATGCGGTGGCCGGAATCGCGGAAGGGGCGATGACCTCGGGAACCGACCCGACATCATCGTGCCGGGGTTCTTCCGTCTCTCCGTTTCCCGGGTCCGCCGAAAGGATCCGTTCGAGCCGTTCTGACGTGGCGATCGAAAGGCGTTGCATGAACCGGAAGACGATGTCTGACGCGAGCGCGCTTTTCGATGCGTTCGGCAACGTCGCGGTCAGCGTCAACGGCTGCTGCCCAGACAGTCGGAAAGCGGCGAGCGGACCCGACAGGGACGGCTGGGCGTCCGCCACCTCCACCCCCCGAGCAACTTCCGTTCCACTCATGTTTCCGGCGATCCGGACGTTGTCACAGCCGAGCGAACCGGCAGTCTTTTCAAGAATCGCGCAGATGTCGTTGAGATTCTTACAAAGTTCGATACGCTGGATCGCCTCCCAGGCGATCTTGGCGGCGAACCGTTCCTGCTTGCCGCGCTGCAGACGTGCCAGGAAGTCCCCTCGAAGGCTCGCGAACTCGTTGAGCCGGCTCGTCAACACAAGCAGGAAGGCCAGACACCCTGCGATCCCCAGGATCAAGGCCAGTTCCTCGTTCTTGAGGGCGACTCCGAGCAATACGACACCGCAGAGGAATCCCGAGAAGCAATAAAGCAGCAGAGCCGCTTGCCTGGGATTCAGACCCAGTCCGATCAAAAGATGATGAACGTGGCGGCGGTCGGCCGCACTCAGCGGCAGGTTTCGCACCCAGCGCCGGAAGATGGCCAGCGCCGTGTCGGAGATTGGCAGGCCCATCGCCAAGATCGGGAACAGGATCGAGATCGCCGATGGGCCTTTGAACGACCCCTGGACGCCGATCACCCCGATCAACAGGCCAATCAGAAGGCTGCCGCTGTCGCCGAGGAAAATGCAAGCGGGGTGCCAGTTATACAGGAGGAACCCGGCGAGGCTCCCCGCGAGCGCCGCGGCGGTGATCGCGACTCCGATGTTGTCGTGATGGATTGCCACCAGGGTGAGCGTGCCGCTGACGAGTAGGCCGACTCCCGAGGCAAGTCCGTCCATGCCGTCGATCAGGTTCCAGATGTTCATGCACCCGAGGAACCAAAACAGCGTGATGAAGAGACTCGGCAGGCCGACCGACGCCTCTTTTCCGAACATCGAAATCGAGACGGCCGGGTGGGTGAAGTCCATCGTCCAGCCGAGGAAGTCGAAGCTCTGGATGCGGACGCCGCCGAGAAACAGGATCAAAACGGCCGCGGCTTGCCCTGCGAGCTTGCCCCTGGGGCCGAGTTCCCTCAAGTCGTCGACAAATCCGATCCCAAGCACCAGCAATGACGCCGCCAGGACCGGCCATTGCCCGTCACACCAGTCGTGAAGCCCTTCCCACGAGTCGAGGTAGCCGCCTGCCACGACCGCCACGACCCCGATCATGATACCGAACGCCAGGCCAAGGCCGCCGAGACGGGGAGTCGCCGATTTGTGGACCCGACGGAACTGGTCGGGCTTGTCGATCGCGCCTGCCCAGATGGCAAGCCGCGTGACCACGGGGGTTGCCAGGACGCAGCCCATGAAGGCGACGGCGAAGATCAGCAGGAAGGCGTTGGAGATCATCATGGCGGCGGCCATCCTCATCGTCCCTGATCAGACGTCCCGGCTTTCCAGACGGAGCGACGGAGGTCGCGGTGTCGTTGTCGCGTCGAGGAGATGCTTGCCAAAATCAGAGCGCGAAAGGCGGGGTCCAGGAGGGGAGCGCGTGGCCCGGTCAAACGGTTTAATCGTCTGACCAATCCGATCGTTACCGTACGCCGCGGCCTGCAAGATGCCGATCGCTCACTGATGTTGACCCGTCGTCCCAAACCCTCGCGGTTGAACTCGCGTCCTTGGTGCGTCGCCAACCACGAGGTGTGTCTAGTCGGCCAGAGTATCAGACTTTCCCGCCTTGAGGTCAAGACGAAACAATCCGCCAGTATCGGCCTTAGCGGGCCGCTTACTTGAAGATTGTCGCACGGATTCCATCACTTTTGTCCATTTCCCATTGATTGTCCACACGCCCAAGGTCCATCAAAGCACAACACCGAGCCCGTCGAACGACGGACCCGGCGTTTAAGGTCACGATCGAACTTCAACGCCGCTACGGATCACTTGTGTGAGTGGGTGTGGGCGTCGGTCGTGTGTTTGTGGCCTTGCTCGCTGTGCTTGTGTGCCGCCGTGGCGTGCTGTTTAGCCTCGTCGTGCTGACCGAGTTCGTGGTGGTGTGCGGCTTCGTGATGATGATGCGCGGCGGCGTGGTGCCTGGCGGCGGCCTGGTGGTGGTGCTCGGTGGACGCGTGCTTGTTCTGGTCGGCCATCT
>JAYUFP010000690.1:0-4230 GCA_043738665.1 Isosphaeraceae bacterium | reverse complement strand
TAACAAGGCCGATTATGAAGTGGCGGACGTGAGCGACGGCAATCTGCTGCTGATCCCATTCGTCCCGACGCTCCACACCCCGACCAACGAGCCCGCGGCAGCGTCTGAAAACGACGTCTGAGCGTCGATATCAGGGGTTACTGATAGGTTTTCGGGCCTTCTCAAGGGGGTCGAGGTGGACGATGCGCCTGGAGCGTTTGAAAGCGGGAGCGAGCTCCGGCACTCCAAGGAATCGACGGTCGGGAGACTCGCGCCCGGCGCGGTCGTTCCGCGTCCGCCGCGTTCATCCGCCGGAATCCGTTGGCGGACCCGATGCGCGTTTCGCGTTGCCCGGGGGAGGAAAAACCGTAGGATGTCGCAAGGTTCCGCGCTGGTCGTGCGGGGAATGATGGCGGAAGGGAGTGGCCGAGATGGGTAAGGCAGTCTTGGTAACGGGGGCAGGGGGTTTCATCGGCAGCCATCTCACGGAGTGCCTCGTCCGGGACGGTTACGAGGTCCGGGCCTTGATCCGTTATAACGGGCGCGACGATCGTGGCCATCTCGACCGGCTTGATGCCGAGATTCAAAAGGCGATCGAGGTCCACCGAGGCGATTTAAAAGACCCTGAAGCGGTCCGCAACGCCGTGAAAGGCCGCGCCTGGGTCCTGCATCTGGGGGCGTTGATCGCGATCCCGTACTCGTATCAAAATCCGCTCGACGTCGTGCAAACCAACGTGTTGGGCACGACCCACATCCTCGACGCCTGTCGCGCCAACGACGCGCTCGAACGCGTGGTGTTGACCTCGACGTCCGAGGTGTACGGCACGGCCCAGTACGTCCCGATCGACGAGAAGCACCCGTTGCGCGGGCAGTCACCTTACGCCGCGAGCAAGATTGGCGCGGACGCACTGGGGGAGAGTTACCACCGAGCCTTCGGGCTCCCGGTCGCCGTCCTTCGCCCGTTCAACACGTTCGGTCCTCGCCAGTCGGCCAGGGCGATCATTCCCACGATCATCAGCCAGGCGCTCACGCGCGACGTCGTGAAGCTCGGGAGTCTCGACCCCCGCCGCGACCTCACCTATGTTAAGGACACCGCGGCCGGCTTCGTGTCGATCGCCGGTTGCGACGCGGCGCTTGGACGTGTCGTGAACATCGGTCGTGGCGACGACGTGACGATCGGCGAACTCGTCGAGCGGATCGGAGCCTTGATCGGTAAACCGATCCACGTTCAGACCGACCCCCAACGCGTCCGTCCCGCGGCCAGCGAAGTGGGGCGATTGCTCGCAGGGACCGCCCTCGCCAGTGAGCTTTGGGGATGGCGGCCGCGTTACTCGCTCGATGAGGCCCTTGCGGAAACGATCGCCTGGGTCCGAGAGAACCTCGGATTGTTCCGGGTCGACCAGTACACAACCTGAAAAGGACCGAGTCGGATCGCGACGAGAGAGGGAATCGCGCCGCTCGGGGATTCGATTTCAGAACGCTCCGCCCGATTCTCTGAAGCGGCAAATCAAGGAAGCTCGCCGTTCAAGCAGTTCCTGCAACGCGTCGGATAATGCTCGCCGATCACCCAGCGGCCGTGGACCTTCGTGCGTTCCGGAGTCGTTTCGGTCGTGGCATAAACCGTGCCCGCGATGGCGGCGATCACGACCACCCAGACGAATGTGTCGAAAACCCGACGCATGGGCCACTTCCTCCAATGAAGTCGTCAGTGAGGTGACGAAACCCGTACGACTCCGCGATCGGACTGTGACGCGCCTTCTGAAAGTTTCGCTTCACTTGGTCTCAAAGGTAATCCGATCGCGATTGGAAACAGGCCCGTTTGTCGACCCGGAGCGACCGGAATTCCGACCTCGCCGCGATTGGTCAGGATGAACCGAAATCGATGGAATCCGACCTGATGTTGACTCGTACCACTCCCGGACTTCAGTGGCAAGGGAGGATCTGGATTTCTCGATGACTGCGTGGAATCGCCGCAACGAATCCCGACGGGTTGCGGGGCGGCTCTCGGTTCCTTTAAGATCCGTTCTGACTCTTACAACCAAGGATTGAGTGACGACATGAGCATCGACTGGAATCCGCTGGCCGACTTGATCGAAACGCACGACCGATTCCTCGTCACCTCGCACGTCCGACCCGACGGCGACGCGCTCGGCTCGGAGGTCGGCATGGCCGGGTTCCTTCGCCAGAGGGGTAAAGACGTCCGCGTCGTCAATTCGAGCCGGACCCCGCCGCGCTACGATTATCTCGACCCCGACGGCACGCTCTTCGAACACTTCGGAAGTCTCGCTGACCCGGCGAGCCTGAATGACCGCGAAGTGGTCGTCGTCCTCGACCTCTCGGCATGGAGCCAACTCGGGGACATGGCCGAGTGGGTCCGCGGGTTCAAAGGCCCCCGCGTCGTGATCGACCACCATGTGAGTCAGGACGACCTCGGCGCGATCTTCTTCAAGGACACGACCGCCGAAGCGACGGGCACCCTGATCGTCCGCGCGATCAAAGCCCTCGGCGGCACGTTCAGTTCGGACGTCTCCACCGGCCTGCTGACGGCCATCGCCATGGATACCGGCTGGTTCCGACACCCCAACACCAAGCCGCAGACCCTCCGCACGATCGCCGATCTCGTCGAGTCCGGGGCCGAGATCGACAAGATCTACCAACTTCTCTTCGAACGCAGCACGGTCGGCCGGCTCAAGCTGATCGGCGAATCGTTGGCGAACCTTCGCACGGAAGATGGGGGAAGGATCGCGTACACGACGGTGACCCGCGAAGCCTTGACGCGAACCGGCGCGATCCCGCAGGACACCGAGGACATCATCGACTACACGGTCACACTCGAAGGAGTCGATGTCGGGCTTCTTTTCATTGAACAGGCACGGGGCGGCGTGAAGCTGAGCGTCCGGTCGCGGAACGGTCTCGATTGCTCTCGCCTTGCAGCGAAATTCGGAGGCGGTGGGCACAAGGCCGCGGCGGGTGCGATGCTGGCCGAGCCGATCGAGGCGGGCGTCGCGTCGGTCCTCGACGCCGTGCGTGAAGCGCTCAATGTGACTGTCGCCTGAGACCCCTTGAAATCGCTCACCATCTTGGGTCAACCGAAGCGACATATCTCCGTCCCTTACAGGGTTCGCTGCCGCGGAGCATTCCCGGCACCGATCGCCCAAACAGGTGCCGGACACTGGACGAGGTGATCGTGGTGTGTTAACTATCAAAAAGAGACCCGCCCCGCAGCCCGCCGATCGTGCATCGCCGTGTCCTGCCCGCCGAGTTTCCCGAACGCCGGGAGAGCCCTGTTCATGAACCGTCGCGATTTTCACCGATTCGGCACCATCTTTCTGGGCAATGTGATCGCATTGGCCCTGGCCTTGCCGGGGGTCGCCTACGTGCTCGACCCGCTCCGCCGGAAGACTAAGGAAGGCGAGTCTCAAAGGCTCGCGAAACTTAGCGAGCTGACCGTCGGAGAGCCCCGCGCTTTCGCCGTGATCGAGGAACGGCAGGACGCCTGGGTCAAATACCCCAGGGAGCCGGTCGGGTCGGTCTGGCTGATCCGTCAGCCGGAAGGGGTAAAGCCTGCGGTCATCGCGTTCACCTCGGAATGCCCGCACCTGGGTTGCGCGGTGAATCTTGATGCAGCCGGCAAGAGCTTTCTCTGCCCGTGTCATACGAGCCGTTTCGACCTGGCGGGCAAGCCGGAAAACAGCGTCCCCCCGCGCGGGATGGACACGCTCGATGTCGAGCTTTCGACCGACGACGACCCGGAAGTCCGCGTGAAGTTCCAGCGGTTCCGCACCATGGAAAAGGAGAAGACCCCCCTTGCTTAAGTCATTCTCCGACTGGCTCGACAACCGCACCGGATACCGGGCCTTGATGCACGAGGCATTCGAAGAGCCGATCCCCGGCGGCGCGCGTTGGCGTTACGTCTTCGGGTCGGCCCTGAGCTCGGTCTTCATGATCCAGGTCGCGACCGGGATTTTATTGATGACGTCCTACAGCCCGTCGTCTTCGACGGCCTGGGGAAGCGTCTTCTACATCAGCAACGTGATGACGCTGGGATGGTTCATCCGCGGCATCCACCACTTCGCCTCGCAGACCATGATCGTCTTGCTGGCCCTCCACCTGCTTCAGGTCCTCTGGGCGGGCGCGTATCGAGCCCCTCGCGAGGTCAACTGGTGGTTCGGGATGGCGTTGCTGTTCGTGACGTTGGGCTTCAGCCTCACGGGTTATCTGTTGCCGTGGGACCAGAAAGGTTACTGGGCC
>JAYUFP010000689.1:0-4232 GCA_043738665.1 Isosphaeraceae bacterium | reverse complement strand
ACCGCTCCCGTTTTTCCTTGGAATCGATCCCATTTGCGGTTATCACGAGTCTTCACGAAAGTACGCGCGACACAATGCGGCCCCTCACGTCGCTCCGGGCCGTCTCAATTTCGCGCAGCCGCCCCCTTTCGAGGAGACCTCAATGCCCGCCACCCCCCCGACCTCGATCGCCGACATCGACCTTTCTCCCCGGCCCGGCAAAACCTATTTCAACTGCGAACGCGAGTGGCGTGAGGATTTCATCTACTTCCTCATGGTCGACCGCTTTCACGATAGCGCGGCCCGAAGTCCCGTCTTGAAACCGGGGCGAACTCCCGGAATCAACACCCCGAACGACTTCTACGGCGGCACCATCAAGGGAATCTCCGACCACCTCGATTACATCGCCGGACTTGGATGCACGGCGGTCTGGCTCTCTCCGGTGTTCGAGAACAACGCGGGGGCGTATCACGGCTACAATATTAATAACTACCTGAACATCGACCCGCACTTTGGGACGAAAGACGACCTCATCGCTCTCGTGGACAAGGCGCACGGCATGGACCCGCCGATGCGGGTGATCCTTGACGTCGTCATCAACCACTCGGGAGACAACTGGTACTACCCCGGGAATGTCGGCTACAACTACTTCAACGACACACAATTCGACCTGGGGGACTGGCGGAGAGCGGACCGGCCCGTCCCCGCGGAACTCCGCGATAAGACGCTCTACCACCGTCGAGGCTCGATCACCGGCAACGGCTGGGACACGTACCCGGAAGTCCAGCACGGCGACGTCGTCACGTTGAAGGACTTCGCCAACGACGACGACGGGCCGGGATCGACGCTGATCAATATCCTGATCCAGGCCCATTCGTACTGGATTCGCGAGGCCGATATCGACGGCTTCCGCGTCGATGCCGTCAAGCACATGGGTGAGCTCGCGATCTCGCGGTTCAGCTCGGGGGTCCGCGAGTACGCGTACTCGCTCGGCAAGCGCAGGTTCTTCCTGTTCGGAGAGCTCGCTTCGGCCGACGACGAGGTTTACGACCGTTACATCGGTCCCAATACTTCGAAGCAAGACGGCGGCGCGACCGTTTTCTTCGGGATCGACAGCCTTCTCGACTTCCGACTCGCCGAGGGGGCGGGGGCGGGGACGGGGAAAGAGCCGCTTCGCGACGTGATCAAGGGGTTTGCAGGCCCGCAAACCCTGTTCAACCGCCTGGAAGCCCAGCGCCGGCGGGCGCTCAACCGCGGCGAGATCGGCCGATATCTCGTTTCTTTCGTCGACAATCACGACTCGTTCTGGCAGCCCGGCCGTTTCGCCAACGGCGCCCCCGACGGCCAGGTGATCGGCGCGATCGGTTACTTGATCTGTTCGCTCGGAACCGCCTGCCTCTATTACGGCACCGAACAGGGATTCGAAGGCCACGGCGGCGACAATGAGATGCGCGAGGCGATGTTCGATCAGTCAAAACCGGGGGTCGACCTTCTGAACACCGACTGCACGATCTACACGGAGATCGGTAAGATCGCCAGGGTCGCGCAGGCGAACGAGACCTTGAAGTTCGGCCGAATGTACTTCCGCCCGATCTCGGGAGACGGAATCAACTTCGGCCTCCCATTCGGGAGCACGTACACTCTGGCGTTCTCGAGGGTCCTCTACGGCAGGGAGACTCTGGTCGCCTACAACGTTTCGGGCAGCCCCAGGACCGACTGGGTCGTCGTGGACGCCGGTCTCCACAAAGCTGGGGATATACTGACGTATCTCCACGGCGGAACCGGGGGTGTGGCTGTTCAGCAGGCCCCGGACGGGACCAGGTTCGTGCAGCTCAATTTGCCGGGATACCAGTTCGCGATTCTGGGTTGAACAAGTCTCCGTATATCGGAGATCCAGGGACGCTGTTCGGGATCTTATTTGCGCGTGTGAGAATCGCGTCAATTGGGGCCGGGGCCGACTTGCCATCAGCCCGCTTGAAAAACGAAAACCCACCCCCGGGAGAGTTCCGAGGGTGGGTTTTGATCGATCCCGTCGCGGAGAAACGAACGTCTGCGAAGTCGAGGCGTCAAACGTTGGCTGCGTATCAACCTCGGATCAGTACGCGTCCTGGTCAAGCGGGAGTTGCTTGTACAAGGTCGGGAGCTTGCCGCCCGCGGGGCTTAAAAGCTTGGCGTACACGGTGCCGTCGACCGTGGCGCTGATGTTCCGGACCGATCCGTCGCACATGGCCACGTTCACGTTTCCGGGGTGGCCGCTGTTGGCGTACGGTGCGGCTCCCTTGTCGGTGAAGTAGTTGTTCGAGGAGTTGATGCTCTCGCCGAGTGTGGAGCTGTTGGCACGGCTCCAGTCCGCGCCGTCGAGTTGCTGCGGCGGACTACTGGTGATAAACAGATTGGACTTCGTGCAGTCGCCCGCTCCGGTATCGCAGATGTGGTGCGACCCGATGAACGTGCAGGTTTGCGGGAAGGGGGACGCCCACGTCGTCTGGAAGCCGCCCGTGTAAGGCGTTCCCGCGACCGTCGCCCCGGCGAGATTATTCTCGCTCATCAGGATGGTCGTGCTCATGCCGTCATAGATCGAACTCGGGGACGTCTTGTATCCGCCGCCGCCTTCCTGAGGCCCGACGAACATGACACCGAGTTTCGACTGGTACGACCGGACGACTCCCCAGCCCATCGCGCTGGGACCTGCGGTCGGCAATTTACCCGAGGTGACCGTCGCCCAGGAGGTGCCATCTTCGAGCGAAAGCGAGAATCCGCTGTTTACCACATAGCTGCTCGTGCCCGGGTCGGACGAGTTGTCGTCAGGACACTTGAGGATTTTGAGCTGCTTGGAGCCCGAGGTGAGGTTGCTGATCCCGCCGGTCCCCGCCAGGCTGGACAGGTAAGGCTGGGTCTTGTTCCAGGCGTTATAGATGTCCTGCGCTTCGATGTACGGGCAGATCTCGACGACCCAGTTGTACAGCAGCGGGAACGTGGCCGGCGAGGCGGAATTGAACTTGTTAGGCGAGGTGACGGCCGTGTAAACGTTCGACTGGCCGGACACCACCGGAGCGTAAACGCCGAGATAATTGTTCTCGCCGACGTACCCGGCCTGGGGGAAGGCGTTCTTCGCGGTCGAGAACTGGACCAGGCCCAGGGTGAGATTCTTCATGTTATTGGCGCACTCCATGCGGCGGGCGGCTTCCCGGGCCGATTGCACGGCGGGGAGCAGCAGCCCGATGAGGACTCCGATGATGCTAATCACGACCAGCAGTTCGATCAGGGTGAAGCCCTGGCGACGTCGACGGGAGTTCATGGGCGTTCCTTTCTCCGGAGTGGGACAGGGATGGATCAATCATATCCTCAACGCGGCGGGGGCCGCAAGTGTGACAGAGGTCGGACCCCGGCGGATCGGAAAGTCGGCGCGCCGGGGGCCGTTTCGAGGCTGGGTGTCGTGGAGCCCTTGAATCGGCGAACTCTCAAGAGTTAGGCGTTTTCAGAAGGCCCGAGGGAACTCCATTATTCGATCAACTGGCGGTACGTGACGACGTCGCGGAAGTCTCCCGGTGAGGTCGGGTTGAAGCCCGTGGCCTTGGTGCGGTCAAGAAGGAAGAACGAGCGGTAGCGTTTGTTGTTGCCTGCAAGCTTCCCGAGCTCAAGGCCGAACGTGTCATAAGCCGCGACATAGTTCCCGGTCGACGCGGCCAAAGCCGGGTTCCCCTGCTTGGTGACCTCGAAGAACCCGACCGTGATCCAGACGGCGAACTGGTGGGTCCGCACGGTGGTCAGGTTGGAAACCTTTTGGAGCCACTCGTTGCGGAAGTAGGGGTGGTCGCGTTGGTCGGCGACCGTCGCGGTTCCGCTGCCGCCCAGGTAAACGTTCGATGGGGTTCCACCGATGATCTGAGACGCAGTGAGGTCGAACGTTTGGTTCGCGAGGCTCGCGCCGCTGGTGATCTGGTTATTCACCGCGGGGTCACCGGTCGCGATTTTCGCCGGGGGCGCTTGCCCGTCGAAATTGAGTGCGGAACTCGCGTTACTCGGGGGTTGATTGTGCGCGGGTGCCGGAGCGGGCTGGTAGCCCCAGAAATCGGGAACCTGGAACAGTCGTCGGGGCGGAATTGGCGCCGGTTGAACCGGTTCGGATCGCGTGAACAGGTAGGGATTCTTGATCCCCGGGTCTTGCATGTAGACCCAGAAGGGGGGGTTGGTGCTTGTGGAGCCGGGGGCGAGTGCCGGAATGTTGCCCAGTTGCGGATCGGCACCCGGCA
>JAYUFP010000688.1:0-4236 GCA_043738665.1 Isosphaeraceae bacterium | reverse complement strand
AACCAAGAGATCCCTCATCCGCCGCTTCGCGGCACCTTCTCCCGGGGGGAGAAGGGTTGATGTCGGACTTTGCGATCCTCCTGCCCGGATCTCCCCCGCACTTGCCATTTCAAAGAGATTGTGAACAATAACGTCATCCCCGGCGAACAGACGGTGTACGCCCTGTGAACGAATTGTGGGTTGCTCCTTCGCCACACAAAAAACAAGGTTCCCCGCCCGTGAACACCTGCACCGCAGCCGAAACCGACATTTACGAAGAGATCGAAGCCCTCAAGGTTCGCGAAGACGCGACGATCCTGGCGCATTACTATCAGGACGGCGAGATCCAGGAGCTTGCGGATTTCACCGGCGACAGCCTGAAACTGGCCAGAGCCGCGACCAAGGTCGAGTCATCGACCATCGTCTTCTGCGGCGTCCACTTCATGGCCGAAACGGCCAAGATGCTCAACCCCGGCAAACGGGTGTTGCTCCCCGACATGCTCGCGGGTTGCAGCCTCGCCGACAGTTGCCCTGCCCCCGCCCTGGCGCGCAAGCAGGCGGAATTGCGGGCGGAAGGCCGACGCGTCCAGACCGTGACGTACATCAACAGCACGGCCGCGGTGAAGGCGATCTCGGACTGGATCGTGACCTCGGGGAACGCCGAGCAGATCATCGCCCGCGTGCCGAAGGACTTCGAGATCCTCTTCGCGCCCGACAAACATCTCGGGCAGTACCTCGTCGAGGTCACCGGCAGGCCGATGATCCTCTGGAACGGCTCGTGCATGGTTCACGAGGTCTTCAGCGTCGGCGACCTGCTCAAGCTCAAGCGACGCCTCCCCGCCGCGCTCACCGTGGCGCACCCGGAATGCCCGGCGAACATCCGCGAACTGAGCGACTTCATCGGCGGCACCGAGGCGATGATCCGGTACATCTCGGGATTTGAGGCCCCGACCGACTTCCTTGTCGCCACCGAAGCGAATATGCTCTGGCAACTGGAGAAGGCGGTGCCCGGACACAGGTATCACCCGGTCCCGGGGGTCTCGTGTGCGTGCAACAAGTGCCCGCACATGGCCCGCAACACGCTCGAAAAGCTGAGAGACTGCCTGGCAAACGGTCGCCCCGAGATCACCTGGCAGCCTGAATTCGAGAAGGCGGCCGAGGTCGTCAGACGCAGTCTGCTGGAATGAACCAAGGAGAATCCTCGTGATCTGCGTCGCCGTGACTTACGTGATCCAACCCGGTCACGAGGAGGAAGCCCGGTCGTTCTTCGAGAAGCTGATGCCCGCGACGCGGCTAGAACCGGGCTGCCGGATGTACCTGGTTCACCGCTCGCTCGCCGACAGGCGCCGGTTCTTCCTCTACGAGCAGTACGACGACCAGGCCGCGCTCGACGACCACCGCGCGGCCCCTCACTTCGAGCAGTTCGTGAAGAACGGGCTGTTCACGATCCTTGAGAGCCGCGCCCCGGAACTCTACGAGCCTTTATGACACACGAAGACGCGGCGGAGCCTTCCCAAAGCCCGATGGGCCTGGAATTCATCGAGGATTTCGGCGCCGAGCCCAAACCCCACGGCCCGTTCTCCTGGCGGGTCGCGGCGGGACTCTTCGCCGCCTGCGTCGTCGGGTCGTTCGCGATGATGCCGTTCACGTATTCGCTGATGCTCCAGATGTCGTTCCCCGGCATCACCTTCGATAAGATCCCCGTGCTGATGGCCGCGGGCGTCGTGGGCGACGCGATTTTCGGGATCGGTCTTTCGTGCCTGGCGATCGTGCTGGGGCTCTGGCTCGGCGGGATCATGGGGATCGGCGTGCCGATGCTCAACGGCTGGGGGGCCGATGCTGATGACCGCGCCCGGGCGACGCGGTCGATCCTCCTCGGCATCGTGAGCGGAATCGTGCTCGGCGTGATGGTCATCGCCTCGGCGAGGCTCATGCAAGGCTCCGCGATCGGAGAGGGAAAGGGGATCGTCCTTCCTCCGCCCCGGGAAGGTTTCCTCGCATCGATCGGCGCGGGGATTCGCGAAGAGGTCTGGCTCAGGCTCGGACTGATGACGTTCCTCACCTGGTTCGGCACCGCGATTCTCCGGCGGCCTTCGCCGGGAAACGGCGTGATCTGGTCGGCGAACTTTCTGGCGACGCTCGCCTTCGCCGCGATGCACGTTCCCCAGGCCATCCAGTTGATCGGCATGAGCGTGCCGTTGATGATCTTCGTGTTCGTGGGCAACGGCGTGCCGGGGCTTGTTTTCGGCTGGCTCTACTGGAAGAAGGGCTTGATCGCCGCGATGGTCTCGCACTTCTTTCTCGACATCGTCTTGAAGGTCATCGCGCCGCTCTCCGGCGTTTGAGGGGTCGCTCCAATCGCAGAGGCGGTCGGGTGGGCGGAACCCGATCGGCCCCGGCGAAAACCGCTTTTGCTTACTCGGAACCTTCGAGCTTCACGAGCTTGTTGTAGAGCCCGAGGAGAAGAAACGTGGGAACCCAATGGCCCACGAACTGGGCGTCCTGCTTCCGACCGGCAAGGTGCATCAGGGCAGACAGGCCGATCGAGCCCATGGCCAGGCTCAGGAACATCCCGGAGGGAACCTGGCTGGTGTATTGCTCGATTTTCTTGGTGATCTCACCTTCGCGGTGCTCACCGGGGGCGACGCCGGCTCCGGGTCGGCTCATGGAAGAGACTGACATCAGGTGTCCTTTCAAGTTGAGGTGGAGTCGTTTGCGATTGCGATTCAATCCTTCGTGATCGCCGGACCGGGTCCAACCCGAGCCGCTTCAGTCATGGCGACCGAGCCGGTACACCATGCAACTGTGGGACCACCCGGCGCTTCTCTCCCAAGGCCATGACCTGGGCCGGTTTCGCCCGGGATTTGTAATGACTTTGGAGCGCGGCGGCTTGCCGACGCGCTCCAAACGGTCCGCGACGCTCGGCTGGAAGGCGCTGTCGTGAATGCGACCGGCTGACGACATCGGGTCGGCTCACTTCTTCCCAATCGGTCGTTCAGGCGATGTCCGAGAGCGAATCCGGGGGCTCTCCGAGTTCGTCGCGGAGCTTGACGAGGGCGCGCATCCAGACCTTGCGGGCCATGCCCTCGGTCCCTCCCAGCCGCCTGCCGATCTCGTCCCAGGGGTGATTCTCGTGGTTCCGCCAGATCACGACCAGACGGTCCCGCTCTTCCAGGCGGTTCAGGGCCTCGTTGACCCAGGCCCGCCTCTCGTTCCGGATCGCCTGGCCGCTGGGCGAAAGGGTCGACTCGATAAGGCAGAAATTGCCCCCGCCGTCGGTCGTCGTCTGGTCGATCGAGATCTCGTGGCCGAAGTTCCTCTCGATAATCCGCCGCTGACGGAAGAAGTTGAGGATCTTATGGAGCAACACGGTCCTGAGCCAGGCCCGGACCTCGGGGACGCTCCGGTCCTGGAACTTGTCCAGATTACTGTAGGCCTCACCGTAGGTCTCGTGAACGAGGTCGGCTGCGCCCGCCTTACCTTCCGGCCCCGCGTCGAGCCTCATGTTCGCGATGTGGAACAGGTAGGGACGCAGCGACGCGAGTGCCGCGTGGATCGCGCCGAGGTCCGGGAGCCTGTTCCTCTTGGTGATGCCCGAATCTTCCGGGAGTTTCCCGGACCCGTCGCCGTCGCCGTCGACCATGCGAGTCGCCCTCATTGCTGACTTCGCCGTCAGTACCCTTCCCGGACCCTGCACGAACGAGTATCCCGGATAACCCCGGTACGGATCAAGTCGTCTGTGCGTTTCGAAGGGGCGAACGTGGAAATCGGCGCGCCGTCGCGTTTTGTTTTGGCACCGGCCCCGGGGCGCGTTATAGCTTGATTCATCAGCGGTCCACCGAGCGACTTCCCGACGATCCGCGCCTCGTGCGGCCCATGGATCTCGAGAAGCACCGCGACCGGAATGGGGGAGTCCAGCATGCCGACCGTGACCTGCCCGTCGTGCGGGGAGAAGGGGAAGATCCCCCCCACCCTCGTCGGTTCCCGGATCAAATGCCGGAAGTGCGCCACGAGCTTTCTCGTCGCCCCCGCCGTGCCCAAAAGCCAGGCCCCGGCGCCGGAAGTCCACGCCGCCGCGACCGTGGGAGCCGCCGCCCCGGTCAAGGCCCGCGGCGACGACCATATCGAGGTCGACGGCCTCGACGACGCCGCGTGGACTTCAACCCCCGTCGCGGCCGTCGAACACGAACACGATCACGACCAGCCCGAACACCACGCGGACGACTCCCAAGGTGCCTTCGCCGCCCAACCCGAAGG
>JAYUFP010000687.1:0-12602 GCA_043738665.1 Isosphaeraceae bacterium | reverse complement strand
GAGGATAATTCAAACTCACGAATGACTGAGGCAATTCTCGCTGTTCCCCTCACCTCGCCATCTCCGCCATCAAATGCGCGCTCGTCTTGATGCCCCTGTGGAAATCCTCGAGGTTAAACTTCTCGTTCGGTCCGTGCAGGTTGTCGTCATTCTGTCCCCAGCCCAGCAACAACGTGTCAACGCCAAGTTGGGTCTTGATCAGGCCGACGACCGGGATCGATCCGCCTTCTCGCATGAAGACAGGGGGACGCCCGAACCCCGCTTCGATCGCCTTGACGGCCGCTTCCACCGCGGGCCGGCCTTTGACCTCCACCAGGACCGCGGGTGCCCCGTGCATTTCTTCCAACTCCCACGTCACGCCGGGAGGACAAACGCTCGCAATGTGTTTGCGAAGTAGAGTGCCCACCTTCTTGTGGTCCTGGTCAGGGACCAGCCGGAAGCTGAACTTCGCTCCCGCCTTGCACGGGAGGACGGTCTTCGGTCCGGGTCCGGAATACCCCCCCCAGATCCCGTTGATGTCGAACGTCGGCCGCGCCCACTTGCGTTCGAGCGTTGTGTACGTCTCCTCGCCGAACAGGGCGCCCACTTTGAGGTCGGTCTGAAACTCCGCTTCTGAAAAAGGCAGTTTGGCGAATTCCTCGCGCTCCCAGGTTTCCAAGGGCCGCACGTCGTTGTAGAAGCCTTCGATCCGGATGCGGCCGTCGGGACCTTTTATGCTTTCAAGGATCACCGAAAGGGCATTCAGCGGGTTCTGGACGGCGCCGCCGAAAGTCCCCGAGTGCAAGTCACGATCGGCCCCCTTGACCCGTAGCTCGAAGTACGCGAGCCCTTTGAGGCCGTAGGTGATCGCCGGGATGCCCGGGGCGAACTGGCTGGTGTCGGAAATCACCGCATAGTCGCATTTAAGCTTCTCGCGGTTTTCGGCGACGTAGGCTTCGAGGTTGGCTCCTCCGACCTCCTCTTCACCTTCGATCAGGAATTTCACGTTGATCGGCAACCCGCCGCCACCCTTCAGCCAGGCTTCCGCCGCCTTGACGTGGGTGAACATTTGACCCTTGTCGTCGGTGGCACCACGGGCATAGAGGTTCCCATTTCGGACCGTAGGCTCGAACGGCGGGGAGAGCCAGGGTTCCAGGGGTTCCGCGGGCTGAACGTCGTAGTGGCCGTAAATCAACAAGGTCGGCTTGCCGGGGGCGTTCAGGCTCTCTGCATAGACGATCGGGTGTCCTTTGGTCTCGATCAGCTCTGTGGCGAGGCCCATCGCTGTCAGATCGTCGCGGACAAATTCCGCGGCCCGGCGCGTATCGGAGTTACGATCGGGCTGGGCACTCACGCTCGGGATGCGGATCAAGGCTTTGAGCTGTTCCTCAAAATCCTGGCGATGGGCATCCAGGTAACCGTCCACTTGATCCAAAGCCATGGCCGAACCCCTTTGATGATCTGGGTCTACGATCTGCCCCACGGCGGAAGTCGGGCAAGTTTTCGCGAACCGATTCGTGGGAGGAAAGAGTATAGCATGCCCGCCGGCGAGTCGGCGATGAGTCAGGACGTCATCCGCGGCGGAAATCCACGCGTGAAGGCCACGAAGCCTCTTCATGGAGCCTGTCTCGAGTCGCAACCCGCGCTCTTCGGTCGTGTCCGAGATGACGCCCTGAAAAACGAGAAGTCGTGTTCGCACGGTTTCCAGAGTTTACAAAATAAGACAGGCCGAATTGCACAGTTGACTTCGTCGAACAAGGCCGCATAGTTTTCTGAAATGAAGTTCAAGTTTTTTTGAGGCGAGTCCGGGAGTTAACGGCGTAGACTTTAGCGTCGGTATCCAATTTGCACACTTTTCCATTTCGAGGAGTAACGACTTTCGGGATCGCGGTGGTCATGGACTGATCCAAACGCTTCAGGCCTCCTTCGGCTGACAACATGATTGGCTTCACCATGATTCTCAGCGGGAGCGGGTTTTCGTCGACACGCATGGTATATATTGAAAGTCAGTAAATGAAGCGGTGCCAACGGAAAGGCGACCGTCCCCGGGGTGAGTTACGGCTCCCTTGGGCGCGGTGTCGGATTGGCGCCCGGGAGGGCAAATTCGGAGCGACGTCTCCGAGTCCGTCCGACGCAGTGGCCAAGGATCTGTACGAACCATTCCCAGTGCGTCGCGGTAGGAGAGGTCCCTTTCCATGAGTTTTATCCAGCGATTCTTCGAACGGGTGTTGCGTAACAACACGACCCGTATGCCTCGCACCAGCTTCGACGACCTGAGCCAGGATCAACTTGACGCGCATCTCCGAGTAGGACGTTACGGCAACTTCACCCTGACCGACGCGGTCCGCCCCTCCTTCGGCCTCGAAGTCATTCCCCGCGAAGGCTATCGGCGCGACGTCTATCGCGACCCCGAATCGGGCAACCGCATGCCCGTTCTCGCGGCATCGGTGTCGGCGGATCGGCTCTTCGACGTCTTGATGGACCTCCTCGACCCGCTCGGAGAGGATGTCGATGTCGTCATGGAGTCGAGCCACGAAAGCGAACCTGGCAACCATGCCGACCTCTACCGCGAGCACATGGACACCGTCATCCTCAAAAGCACGCTTTACGACTTCGAGCCCTTGCTTTTACACGATGGATGCACCGGCCTGGCGGCTTTGAATCCGAGCGGTCCGATGGAGGTGCAGTTCGATGAACACAAATTACTCTTCGTATATGCCAATGACCTCGAACCGTTCGAGGAAATCCTCATCAGTCATGGCCTCAAACGCGACGACTCGCTAAAGTTCATCTCCGAGGCCGAGCACCTCCACTCGACCGACGACGTGTATCGCGACCAGTTCGAGGAATTGCGTTATCGGCTCGGCATCGATCACTGATTACGAAGATTCAGCAATTGAGGTCGACATGGGGGGCGGGCCATGGTCAATGGCCCGCCCTTCCGCGTTTTTGGGCCAGTCTCGCGTCGGCGCAAGTGGATTGCAAAGTCGTGTCGTCCTGATCGAGGATGCACAATGGCCGATGGCCAAGAACACGAGTCTCTCACTCGATCATCGGCTATCGATCATCGGCCATTGATCATTGGCCATACCCGACTTTGCAACCCTCCCGCGCGTCGGAGAGTCTGGTTTGACCGGAACGGTTGGTAAGGCGTACGATGGGTCTTGTGGGATTTGGGGGCGTCCGAGATCAACGCCCCGTCAGTCTTCCTGCCGATTTTGGAGTGCGGTAGCAAGCGCCCGCACTCCAAGGGACCAGGACGGCCGGATCTAAATCGGAGTGGGGGCCAGTCCGGGATGAATTTGTTCCGCCGCGGAATCGTCCGCCAAGGGCTTTGGCTCGGGGTCTTGTCCATCACGGGATGCGGCTGGTCTTCATCGACTGTGAAGTCGCCTGAACCCGCGCTGAAGGGCACGAAGATCGTCGTGGCCGCCCTCGACGACGCCGCGATTCTACCGACCGTCACCGCCCAGCGAGGCGAGTGGGAAGCGAGCCGGCAGGCGTCATGCGTCGTCGCGGATCAGGCCGTCAAGTCGTCTGCGCTGGGTGACGCCGACGTCCTTATTTTTCGAGGCGACCGGCTCGGCGACCTGATGGACGTCGGTGCCCTGGCCGTCTTTCCCGAAAGCCTTTTTCAGCCGAAACCCAAACCCGACGCGAACACCGAGGCCGACGCCGACGACGGCGAACCCGATAACGCTTCCGGCGAAGGCGACGTTCTCCAGTTCAACGACGTGATCCCCGCCTTCCGCGACCAGGTTTCCAAGTACGGAAAAGACCGGGTCGCCCTGCCGTACGGCGGCTCAGCGCTCGTGCTCGTCACCAACCGCGCGGCCTTCGATCGTGCCCAGAACAAAGACGCCGCCAACACCGCGGGGCTCAAGCTCGAACCTCCGAAGACGTGGGCGGAACTCAACGCCCTCGCCAAGTTTTTCCAGGGCCGCGACTGGAACGGCGACGGTACGAAGGGTTTCGGCATCGCGCTCCCTCTCAGCGCCGACCCGGAAGGCGTGGGAGACGCGATTTACCTGGCGATCGCCACCACGCTCGCCCAGCACAAAGATCATTACTCGCTGATGTTCGACACCGACACGATGGAGCCGCGGCTAACGACCCCGCCGTTCGTCGAGGCCTTGCGAGAACTCGTCTCCTTGAAGGCCTTCGCTCCCGAGGGTGGGGAATCGTTCGACGCCGGGAAAGCTCGCGAAGCCTTTCGCAAGGGGAACGTCGCGTTCCTGATCGACCGCGCGGAGCAGGCAGGGCGTTGGGGAGGGCGGGGGGTCAAGTCGGCCATGGTGTCCGCTCTTCCCGGCTCTGAGCGTGTCTATAACCCGGCACGCAAAGTCTGGGAGAACCCCGACAAATCGAACCGTCCGGCGTACCTCCCTTACGGCGGCGGCTGGCTTGTGGCGGTCGCAGCCAAGGCCACGGGCCGTCGGCGCGAGGCGGCGATCGACTTCGTGAAGTACCTGGCGAACCCCGAAACCTCGAACCGGACCCGTTCGGACCGCGACTTCCCGATGCTCCCGGTCCGCGGCGTTCAGGTCGCTCAAGGGCTCACTGACCCCCGATCGGCGCCTGGCGTCGAGCCCCGGTCGTGGTCGGACGGTGTCGGCAAGACGTTGCTGGCCCCCCGGGTCGTGCCCGGGTTGCGGATTCCCGAGGCCGAAGGTTATCTCGCCGACCTCGCGAAAGGGCGGGTCGCCGCCGTGTCGGGAACTCCGGCCGAAGATGCCTTGAAATCGGTCGCCGAGGCTTGGGCGAGGCGGACACAAGCGCTGGGTGTCGAGCGGCAGCTCTGGCATTACCGCCGGAGCCTGAACAGCCTGGTGACCATGCCCAAGCCACCCGCAAGGGCCGGCGGCGGGGGCTGAGCGGCGCATGGACGAGGCCGAGGACCTGACGCAGCCGCTTTACAACGACGAGGCCGAGCTCAAGGAACTGCTCGGGATGTTCGACGTCCCGGCCTTTGCGCGTCGAGGCTTCGACCTGGAGTACGCTCTCAAGCGGCTCCACGACCGACTCGCCCGTGAGCGTCACGGGATGCTCGACATGGTCCGCATCCGGCTCAAGCAGTGGGCCGGGCTCGCGACCGGCCTCGACGACTGGCGAGACGTCTACAAGGCTTCGATCGCCGCGCTTTACACTTTTGCCGACGCCGACCCACCTCGATGGGCTCCCCGAACCGCCCCGAACCGTCCGCGACTGGTCGTCGCACGCGACTTGGTCACCAGCGTCGACCGCTTCAACCGGCGTTGGCTGCACGCTCTCGACACGCTGAAGCTGGATTCGATCAACCGCCAGGTCGAGCACTACAACCTCTATTACCTCCTGGAGAAGGAGTGCGTGTTGGGCTCCGCGCGCCTCGCTCAGCAAAACTTCGTCCCGCAGCCACTTCTGAATCGTGAAGTCCTCCTCTCCGACCACCCGACGCTCCCCTTCCCTGAACTGATCGCCTGACCCACGGGGTTGCCCTGATCCCGCAGTTCCGGCATTGTGGTACGCGATCTTCTAACGGATTTATCCCTTCGGAGCGGAGTCAGCCCCCGTGTCATTGCCTCGCGTTAGCCAGTTCGGAGCCCCCGCTGCCCTGATCGCGACGCTGCTCACCGCTTTCCCGGGAAATGCAGACGCGACCCGCTTCGAGGTCGTCTACGGCCCCGAGCTTCATGCCGGGCCGATCTCGACGCGCGTTTACGTGATGCTTGGTCCGGCGAAACCCGCTCTCGGATCGACCCGGTCCGAGCCGAGATTCGGCCCGAACTGGTTCCGCCCGCAACCCTTCTTCGCCGTGGAAGTCAAAGACTTGAAGCCCGGGGAAGTGGTCCTGATCGACGAGAATGCGGCCGGCTATCCCGGCCCGCTCTCCGCCCTCGAACCCGGCGAGTACCAGGCCCAGGCGGTAATCCGTCTCAACCCCGACACCCACCGGCTTGGCGACGGCGAAGGAAACGCCTACGGCCCGATGGTCACGTTCACGTTCGGCCCCAATGCCGATCACGAACAGACGATCAAGCTTCCGGTCGACAAGATCGTCCCGCCTAAAAAATTCAACGAGAACGACCGGATCAAGCTCGTCGAGATCGACAGTCCGATGCTCTCGGCGTTCCATCATCGACCCATCAAGCACCGCGCCGCCGTCATCTTGCCCGAGGGTGACCCGAAGGAGAAACGCGGGATCCTGTACATCATCCCCGGTTTCGGCGGCGACCATTTCATGGCCGAACGGATAGTCAAGGAATCGCGGAAAATGGGATTCGGCAAAGACCTGATCCGCGTCGTTCTGAACCCGGATTGCGGTACGGGACACCATGCCTTCGCCGACTCGGCCTTCAACGGCCCCCGCGGCAAAGCGCTGATTGAAGAGCTGATCCCTCACATCGAAAAGATCTTCCCCGCGATCGCCGAGCCCCGCGCCCGGTTGCTCAACGGCCACTCGTCGGGAGGGTGGAGCAGTCTCTGGCTTCAGGTCACCTACCCGGAATTCTTCGGAGGGGTCTGGTCGACCAGTCCCGACCCGGTCGACTTTCGCGACTTCCAGAAGATCGACCTGTACGCCAAGGATGCGAACATGTTTCGCGATCCCAAAGGCGAGCGGCGGCCGATCGCCAGGATGGGGACGCGTGCCGTGCTCTTTTACGATAACTTCTCGAAGATGGAAGACGTGATCGGCGACGGCGGCCAGCTCCACTCGTTCGAGGCCGTGTTCAGCCCCCTCGGTTCCGACGGCCGCCCCGCCGAACTCTGGGACCGGAAGACCGGCGCGGTCAATCCGGAAGTCGCCAAGGCTTGGCGTGCTTATGATATCAATCAAAACATCGTTCAGAGGTGCCGGTCCGCCCCGATTTCGCTCAGAGGGAAGATCCGTGTCGTGACCGGCGAACTCGATACATTCTATCTCGAAGGTGCGGTGGCGCTTCTCAAAGGGACTTTGCAAGGGCTGGTCCCCGACGCCATCGTGGAGATCGTTCACGGACGTGACCACGGCACGGTGATCGACGCCAAGCTATCCGAACGCTTCGACAAAGCAATGAATGCCGCGGTCGGCATCAAGGCGAAGTGACGAATTCCTAATTGCCGATGCCGGAAACCGAGAATCACTGCGTTCGCCATCCGCCATCAGTCATTTGCCATCCGACACCTGCCATCTACACGGGAGGCCGACGACTTGGAAACGCACGCGACCCCGACGAAGCAGATCCGCGGCGTCATCTTCGACATGGACGGGGTCCTCGTCATGTCCGAGCCGATCCTCGCGAAGGCCGCCGCGACGATGTTCGCCGAGAAGGGTTTCGAGGTCCGCCACGAAGAGTTTCACCCGTTCATCGGAATGGGCGAGGACCGATACCTCGGGGGAGTCGCCGAGGCCCGCGGAATTCCCATGGACCCGGAACGCGACAAGGCCCGGACTTACGCGCTTTACCTCGATCTCGTCAAAGGACAGCTCAAGCCGCTGCCGGGCGTCCTGACTTTCGTGGCCGAGGCCCATCGACGCGGCCTCAAGACGGCCGTCGCCTCCAGCGCCGACGCGATCAAGGTCCGCGGCAACCTGCTGGAGATCGGCCTGCCGCCCGAGTCATTCGACGTCGTGGTCGACGGCACGATGGTGAAGAAGAAGAAGCCCTCGCCCGACATCTTTCTTGAAGCTTGCCGGCGTCTGGAATTGCCTGCGGAGTCCTGCCTGGTCGTCGAGGACGCGATCGCGGGGGTCGCCGCCGCCAAGGCCGCAGGGGCGCGCTGCCTGGCCGTCACGACGTCATTCCACGCCGACCAGCTCATCAGAGCCGACTGGGTCGCCACGGGGCTCGACCACGCCCCGCACGAAGCCCTCGATTGGTAATCGTTTCTCTGCTGATGAGCCGACTGGCTAAAGGATCCGTCTCATGCCCGTGCTCGATCGTGAGGAGTACATCGAGCAGGTCTACTTCTTCAAGGCGTTCCGCGAGCGACTTTTCGACGGTCAGCCCTCGCAGGACATCCTCGCGAGGGTCGGCGAGGAGTTGCTCTCGACCTCGCGGCTGCCTCTGGCGGTCTCGTACCTCCACACCGAGATGAAGCTGACCGGCCTGATGGGTCCGGCGATGAGCCGGCTGGGACACTACTTCACGGCGTTCCAGACCCACGTCGTCACCCAGGCCGAGAGCGACCTGAGCCGGTTCCCGATGGAGTCGGCCTTGCTCCTTCTGGAGCGCGAGGCCAAGTACAAAGGCGACCTCCCCAGCCTCCCCGGCCTCTTCGTTTTCCAGTTTGAGGCGCTCTCGCGGAACCGGCTCGGCTACAACAAGGGGCTCGACGCGATGGCCGCCGACCCCCACTATCCCGAAGAGTGGAAAGATTATATCAACACGCTTCGATCGCGAATCGGCGACGTCGATTTCGCGGATCTGATCTTCGTCCGCTCGGCGTTCTTCGTCGTCGAACGGCGACGACTGACGCCCGACTACGTCCCCAAATACCCGACGCTCTTCGGCGAAAAAGAGGGGAAGATCGCCCGAGCCAACCGCGGCCGGGACCCGCTCTACCTCTTTTCCGCCCTCCAGCGCCAGCTGAACTACCCCGAGGTTCCCAGGCCGAAACGCCCCGACGAGGCCGAGGCCCGGATCGCCCTGCTCGAACAACGCGTCGTCATGCTCGAAAACCGTCTCAAGGCGGTGGAAAACGAGGGGCCGAATGATGTGGACATTTCACAATTCGCAGTCAAACCCGAAGACACCGCCGGACCTCCAACCGGGTGGGGGAAGTGAATGGAAGAGAACTCAGCCGCAGATGACGCGGATGAACGCGGATAAAATTAAGAATTGAATATCAATTCAATTATCTTAGTTTAAGTTATCTGCGTTCATCTGCGCATGAGTTCTCTTCTCTGAAAGGCCCTCGATTGAGATACATCCTCGCCGCCCTGCTGTTCACCATCTGCGGTCCGGCCCAAGGACAGGGCTTTGAACGGATCGTGATCGACGACAACTTCCCGGGCGCCTATCAGGTCGAGGTTGCCGACGTCAACGGCGACAAGAAGCCCGACGTCATCGCCGTCGGCGGCGGGATCTGCGCCTGGTACGAAAACCCGTCGTGGAAGAAGCGGATCGTCACCGGCCCGAAGCAGACCCCCGGAGTGATCAGCAGCGCCACGGCCGACATCGACGGCGACGGCAAGGCCGAAGTCGCCGTCGCTTATGAGTTCTCGATGAACGAACCGACCAAGGGGAAGCTCTTGCTGGCGACGCAGGGGAAGACGATTGACGATCCTTGGACGGTCGCGCCGATCGCCGATTTCGGCAGCATTCACCGCCTCCGCTGGTCCGATTTTCTCGACCTCGACAACGCCATCGTGATCGGTACGAATTCGGTCCGTATCGATCATGATAGGAAAGTACGAACACTCGTGGTCGCACCGATTTTCGGCCCGTCCGCGAAGCCTCCGGATTTTCAGCAAGAGCCGGCCCACGTCACGCTTTTTACCCCGGATGGTTCGATCAAAAGGGGCCGCTGGAAACAGCGAGTGATCGGGGATGCTCCGGTGCTCCACGCCATTGATGTCGTTGATCTCGACGGCGACAAGGTGGATGATTTCCTCGCCGCGAGCAACCTCGGCGTGAGCCGTTTCGCGTTCACTCACGACAGGGGTACTCCGGTGTTCACACCCCTATCGCTCGTCCCCGGTGCTCCGGGCAATCCCCCGAAGAAGGGGTGCAGTGAGGTCCATGTCGGCCGCCTGAAAAACGGCAAACGCTTCCTCGCCACCGTGGAACCCTGGCACGGAACCAAGGTGGCGGTCTACCTGTCGGAATCCGACAAACCGCTCACATTCAGCTTTGGCCTCGTCATCGACAACTCCCTCAAGGAGGGCCATGCGCTCTGGATCGCCGACGTGGACGGCGACGGCGATGATGAGATCTTCGCGGGCTTCCGAGGTCCCGGTACGAGCGTCCTCATGTTCGATTTCGACGGCAAGGCCTGGAACCGAACGGTCATCGATAACGCAATCGCCGCCCAGGATCTCCGCGGAGGCGACCTCGACGGCGACGGCACGCCCGACGTGGTGGCGGTCGGCGGCTCGACGCACAACGTAATATGGTACAAGCCGTTGCGACGTCCGCGCTGAGATCGTTTGGTCGAGGTTCGCTCAAGAGAAGGATTCGGCGTACTTCGCCCTGAAGCCGCAAGAGCACGGGGACTTTCGGATTGGAGTCATTTCTAGGGGCTGATATCGAATCCGGAAGCCCCAAATTCGCTCAGTTGGACAAGATCGGGTCGGTCGTTCTTCCGGAGTTTGGGTCGTCAGACACTCCATTTCGTCCACTTCTGATTGGCCACGAACCCGTTTTGCCACTCTCGAAGTTCGAATGTCTTCTTGAAGTGATTACCGACCCTATCGAGCCATTCGACTCGGTTAGCGGGGTCGATCAAGGAGACGAGATGACCACACCCGCACTCCGAAAGGATCCGGACAAGGAGTGGGTCGCCGACAATGTCGGAGGCTACGAGCGTGAAGAATTTGTCGAGCTTATAATGCTCGATGTCGGCACGATAGAGGCCAAGTTTCTCTCGGAGCTTCGCGGCTTCCGGCGTGCCCTGCATGGTCAGGAAGAGGTAGGTCTTGATGAGTACCATGTGGGGAAGAACTTGAGCCACGAAGTAACCGACGCGCTGGCTGCCCAGGCAAAGCTCTACTAGCGAGTTTTCGTCGTCCAAGGATATGACCACAGGGTTTTCCAAAGCTTCCGTCATCAGCCGATGAAGCAAGGGTCCGTGCCCTCTCAGGGGCAGTCTTTCGTGGAGTCTCTTTATCGCGTGCTCCCCGATGTAAACAGGCAGAACGCGGTTCGGGCCGCAAATTCCTAATCGCTGGCAATCCCAAGTAACGTGGTGCAGACCGAACATTCCATGCGAGCGGAAACAGGCGAACGTCGTCCGCTGCGACCCCTGGTACGACACGACGTGCTGATTGGCGTTTCGTAGTCTGATTTCCAGCCGGCGGTAATCGCGTCCCTCCGGCTTCTTGGCAA
This sequence comes from Isosphaeraceae bacterium, assembly GCA_043738665.1. Taxonomy (GTDB): domain Bacteria; phylum Planctomycetota; class Planctomycetia; order Isosphaerales; family Isosphaeraceae; genus JAYUFP01. The sequence continues at coordinate 1,617 of JAYUFP010000687.1, read as the reverse complement.
TGGTGTGCTGCACATCGATCATCCTTCCATCCACCCGGAATGTCCTATCGATCAAATCGCAAATCTGCGATACGACCTTACCGAGGACTTCTTGTATCCACCGATCGGCGATGGCGTCGAGGATGTCTTGGGCTTCCTGCAGAATGGCCCCTATTGCACGAGAGACTGGACGGGGATCACCGCTGGAAAATTCCAGATTCTCCTCGATGCCTTCGGTGACACATAGATAAGCGCGGAAAACGTCGTCCACGGCGAGCTCGATGTTCCGACCCCTGACTGTTACCGTTGATGGGTTCTTAAGCAATCGTCGAATTTCACAAGCGACCTTCTTGATCTCCGGATCTTCCTGCGAGTCTTCGGCGACGATGACTTCGGTTCGTGGGACAATTCGGTCGACAACCATGTCTTTGAGGAATTCAGGCAAGCGGTCGAAAACCTCCTTTATCCCTAACGCCTTGAGGACTCGATCAAGTAGAGCGAGCTTTTGCGCATCAGCTTTTGCTGATTTCTCGACTCGCTTTTTCAACTTCGACTTTCTGTCGGGATCAGGCATCGGACGCTTTCGGGAGCTTGGGAAGAAGCTCGGTAGGATTGAGTACCGGAACCGGGGAACCGGGGAACCGGCGAAACCCTTTGGGTCGCGACTGACAATGGCGTCGAGCTTCCCTTCCACGGCGCAGGCGATTTGGAGGTCGTCCTCGAAGTCTCTCCCCGGTCCCATCGTGGCCAGCCGGAGCCTCGAAACATCGATCGGGACGATTGTCAACGTGTTCAGGCAGTCCGCGACGGCGCGTTAAGCGAGCGAACGACCCCCTGCCCGCGCACGAGATAAAAGAGAGTGGGGACCGAGCCCGACAAAAAGTAGGCATCGAACCCTCACTTAAGGTTCGCATCCCAGATCGCCGCGGCATCGTCGCACCAGGGTTGGCGGACAAGGAAGAGATCAAGAACGACATTGAGATCGAGCAACACACGCATCAACCCTATTTCTCCACCCGATGTTCGTCGATCCATTGCCGGATCGTCGCGTCATTCGGCGGTGGCCGATCACTCTTGAATGTCTCGATGATTTCAGCTGCCGACGGCCCTCGGGGGAAGGAGACGGTCCGGAGGTCGCGGGGGTCAATGTCTCCAGGACTTGCTTCACAAGCGAGATTCGACTCTCGACGGGCCACTTCTTGACCCGATTCAGGACGTCCGTCAGTTCGGTTGCTTCGCCTCTGCTCATGATTCATCGGTTGCTTCGCCTCTGCTCATGATTCAATCGCCCTCGGTTGATTCAACGATGGCCGCGCCGTCGAGCTGTAAATCCTTTCCTGTCCCTTTAATACGCCCTGCCCATCGACTCAACCCATGCCCGGTCTTCGGACGTGAGCGTCGCCGTCTCCGGGAGGGGAATGTCCTGGCGCAAGGTCCGGGAGTATCGTCCGAGGTCGTAGACCCGTGTCGCCAAGGCCGCGAGGTCGATCAAGATGTCCGGGTCGGGCTCGCGGAGCGGGATCGGCAGACTTGGCAAGCGGTCGCGGACTGTCCAGGTATAGACTTCCGCCATCGGCAGTCTCGCGCCTCGCGCGACGATCGCGTAATAGCCTCCCGGCTCGATCCTCTGCTTCATCG
>JAYUFP010000686.1:0-4261 GCA_043738665.1 Isosphaeraceae bacterium | reverse complement strand
GCGAAGATCTCCGCGCTAACTTCATTCGGATCGAGGACTTGATGGAAGCGTTCGTGAAGCACCGAGGCCGCGTCGCCGTGTTCGACTGGAGCGACGTGAACACCGACCTGATCATCCCCGCCCGCTACTTGAAGCGGATCGAGCGGACCGGCTACGGCCCCCTGCTCTTCGCTGACAAACGTTATCAGCCCGGAGGGGCGCCCGAAGCCGACGCCCCGGAAAAGTCGGGGGCGTTGAACCCGGAGTTTCCTCTGAACCGCGAGGCCGTCAAGGGTGCCTCCGTGTTAATCGTGGGCAAGAATTTCGGCTGCGGATCGAGCCGCGAGCACGCGGTCTGGGCCGTCCGGCAGGCGGGGTTTCGAGTCTTGATCGCCCCCGTGCGTGGCGAAGGGTTTGCCGACATCTTTGAAGGCAACGCCTATAACAACGGGCTCTTACCGATCGAACTTCCGCAAGCCGACTGGGACGCGGTCGCCGCAGCCTGTCGAGCCGATGGGGTCGAAGCCACGATCGACCTTGAGGGATGCAAGGTCACGATCCACCAGGCCGGCGGGAGTGAGTTGGAGTTGACGGTCGGGTTCCAAGTTCCCGAAGAACAGCGCGAACGGCTATTGAAGGGGCTCGACGCGATTGCCGAGACGCTTCAGCACGAAGTCGAGATTCAGGCCGCGGAAGCGAAGAGTCCGATCTGGGTGACGCCTCAGACGGCTTGAGACGCGACATCCTTCGCGGGGTCTGTGCCGGACGCGTGCCGTTCGGCTCAGACCGACCCGCGAATCGATCGGATTACCCGGCCAGGATTCGAACCTGGAAAAACAGGACCAAAACCTGTTGTGATACCGTTTCACCACCGGGTAGTGGCTGGCCCTCAAGGAGATTCTAGCGGGATGTCGCCCGGGCGGAAAGACTAGCCAGGGCTGTTTCGTTTTCCATGAACCGCGATGGCCGATGACCGATGGCCGATGACCAACGGAAGACTGGGGGATCTGGGGTCGATCGCGGTCTCATTTCTTGGTCATTGACCATCGGTCATCGGCCATCTTGAGAACTCCACGGCGAAAATGAAACCGGGCGGAAAGACTATCCCGCGTGTGAAATGCCGCCAGGGGTGTTTTGGACCTTGTAGGCCAGGTGTTCGAGTTGAACGCTGAGGTCAACTCCCACCACGTTCACTGAGGGCGGGACGTTCAAGGGGACTGGGGCGAAGTTCAGGATCCCGAGGATTCCCGCGACAATCATCTGGTCGGCGACGTGCTGGGCGGAGTCGGCCGGAACGGAAAGGACCGCGAGAGTGATGTCGCGGGCCGCGACGACCTTCCGCAGATCGTCGATCGGCTCGACGGTCAAACCGTCGAACGTCTCACCCACTTTTTTGGGGTCGTTGTCGAAGAGTGCGACGATATGGAAGCCTCGGCTTTTGAAACCGCGGTATTTCAGCAAGGCGCGACCGAGGTTCCCCATCCCGACCAGAGCAAGCGGCCACTCTCGGTCGATCCCGAGGATGTGGCGGAGGGTGGCGCTCAGTTCTTCGATCCGATATCCGATACCGGGGTATCCGAACTGACCGAAGAACGCCAGATCCTTCCGGACCTGGGCATCGTTGATGCCAAGCGCAGAGCCGAGCTGGCTACTCGAAACAGTGGAGTGGCCTTGCCGCTGAAAGCTTTCGAGCTGCCGCAAATAGAGGCTGACGCGGCCCACCACGGCCTTGGGGGCCAACTTATCTCCCGCGGGCTCGCGCGTCGGATCCCTCAAGGGTAGGCGGCTCCCAGGGCACTCAGGGCGGCGGTCGAAATCCATGCCACCACCCGATTTATCGACTCTACCCGAGGAGTCAGACGGGTTCAAGCCGAGTCATCCTGAGAGAGCCTCGCGACACTCCACGGCATCATTCCCCGCACCCGGACGTCACCGTCCACCACACTGATATCGAGGCCGGCCAGCCGCAACGCCTCCGCCATGGTTTCGACTCCTTTGCCGGCGATCGGCGAATACGAATTGCTCCCTCCTTCGATCGTGGGCGCGATGAAGACATCCACCGCATCAATCTGCCTTGCTTCGAGAAACGACGCCAACACCCGGCTGCCTCCTTCCACCAGAACATTCGTCATCCCCCGGCGTCCGAACTCGAGGAGCATCGAGTTGATTCTACACCCCGGGGTCTCGTCTCGGAGATCCAACACATCACAACCGCTCGCGCGAAGTGCCTCGGTTCGCTCCTTCGCAGCCTCGGACGCCACGACGACACAGAGAGGCACGTCGCGGGCGGATCGTACGAGATGGCTCCCGAGCGGGAGCCTCGCGCCCGAGTCGAGGACAACGCGGAGAGGCGTGCGTGGTCCCCGCGGTCGGACGGTGAGGTGGGGATTATCCGCCAGCGCGGTGCCGATTCCGACGACGATTGCGTCCATCCGGCCTCGGAGTTCGTGAACCATCGCTCGCGATCGTGGCGAGGAGATCCACGCACTCCGTCCGCTCGCCGTGGCGATCTTACCATCGAGGGTCATCGCCCATTTGGCAGTCACGAACGGCGTTCCGGTCGAGAGTCGCTTGAAATAGGCAGCGTTCAAGAGACGCGCTAACTCGCGTTCAATCCCGACTTCCACGGCAATCCCCGCACACCGAAGCTTCGCGATCCCGCCGCCGGCCACCTTTGGGAACGGATCAGGAACCGCGACGACCACCCGTGCCACTTTCGAGGCGATCACCGCGTCCACGCAAGGTGGAGTCTTACCATGATGGCAACACGGTTCCAAAGTCACGTAAAGCGTCGAACCCGTCGCCGAATCGCCGGCGCGTTTGAGTGCGATCACTTCGGCGTGCGGGCCGCCGAAAATTTCGTGGTGACCGACGGCGATCAGGTGGTCACCGACGACCACCATCGCCCCCACCATCGGGTTCGGTTCGACACAGCCGCGACCGCGCTCGGCTTCCGCGAGGGCGCGGAGCATCCAGGCCTGATCCGCTTCAGAAGCGCCCACCAGATCTCCCGGAAAACGAGTCTCAAAACGGGCTGTCGGGGTTCGTCGCGCCCTTCCCGGTTGCCGCCGGCTTCGGAGCCGATATTGCCGCCGTTCCGGCCTTCGGTTTCGGCTCCGGCATTTCGCCGTCGTCGAAGACGAGTCGGTAAAAGACGGTTAGCCGTCGGCGAGCCTCTTCCGGTGGGAGTGATTCGATGCCGCTCCGGACCCAGAACGGCAGGGCTTGGTCGAATCTTAAGAGTCTTTCGGGAGCAACCTTTTTGGGCGGGTTCTCGATGAAGTAGTAATGATCGAGGAAACGATCCCTCGCCTGCTGGTCTTTCTTCGTGTCGTCAAACTTTTTGATGAACGGATAGAGCCGTGACTTGGAAACGCGCGGCAGGAGCGAATCAAGGGCCTGGCGAGGGGGTGTTTTGATCGGCGCCGGCTTATGTTCGGTGATCAAATGGTCGAGTCGTTTCAGCCGCTCGGCGTCGGGGAGCTTCCGCAGCAACTCTTTCTCGGCGTCCGAGAGTGTCATCCAAAGCCTGATCTGATAGGCCGCCACAAGGGGCGAAGGACTGCCGAATTCCGCGATCATAAAATACGGGAGCCGCTGCGAGGGGCCTCGTCGCTGGTCGGCGAGGAGCTTGTTCACGAGTTTCAGACGTTGTTCGGGCGTCGCCGAATCGAGTTCGGAACGCTGGGCGTCGGTCAGTCGGCGCGCCCAGAGGTGATAGCGACGAAGCACGGCGAGGTCGTTTTTTCGTTCTTCCTCCGCCTCATCCGCGAGTTTCGCATCGAAAGCCCTGATTGCCGCCTGTTCGGCGCGAGGCAGGTTATCGAATTCACGAAGATTTTCCGCAAGAATCAGCCTACGTTCACGGGGCATCGCAGCGAGTCGTCGTAAGCCGTCGTCGTCGGACGTTGCAGCGGCGCCGACGATGACAAGAAGCGCAAACGACGCGACCGTCTGAACCCGGCGTGCTTGAAGATACCTCATGAATAAGGTCTCATTCCGGTCGCCCCTTCAACGGTGTGTCGTCGGGTTCGGTACCGAATTCCTTCGTGTCGGAGATTCGCTTGAGGAACGTGTAATCTCCGACATCACGATATTCGTCGAGGTGTTCGGCGATTGAAAGGTCTCGCGCAAGCCGTGCGGTGGGGTTCGGTATCAGCCACGAAGTCAAAGCCGAGCCTAGTCCGAAGCAAACCAAAGTCAGGGCGACCCAGGCGGAAGCACGCATGACTCTCCGCCCGACATTCAGGACGCTTTGCTCAAAGCGCCCTCCCCGCGCTTC